>JAZOQL010000194.1:0-3730 GCA_045656065.1 Rikenellaceae bacterium
TAAGGAAGACAACATCATTTTTCAACTCCTTGGCTCACAGAACGACATGGCTACGATCCGACTTGGCGCTGCTGGGTCAGAAAAAGGGTGCTGTAGTGGAGGTTAATGCTCCGTCTGGCAAGATGAACTTTGAAATCCTCGATATTTCGTTGTAGTGGTTTAAGTATATTAAGTGGAAGAGCAGGCTGACATTCGGCCTGCTCTTTTTTATATGTATGTTTAAAAAAACACCCTGTCCGTCGAGGACAGGGTGTGTGCGTATGGATTTGTACTAAGATTACTGAGTAACTCGTTCCAACCATTTAACCATACCCATCATAACGCCCATAGAGATGAGACAAACTACGAGGAATACGGTCCAGCATTGCCAGATAGGCCAAGCGTTGTACATCAACGGGCCGATCCACAACAACAGGTTACCGAGTGCAGTTGCACCCAACCACAAACCTTGACACAAGCCCAGCAAGTGTTTCGGAGCTACCTTAGATACGAATGACAAACCAAGCGGAGAGATAAACAACTCAGCAACAGTCAGGAAGAAGTAAACTGCGATGAGTACCCACCAGTGTGCCTTAGCAGCCATTTGTTCTGCGATAGGTTGAGCTTTGAATACGTCTGCTGAAGGATAACCTTTCATATAAGAGAAGATAGCCAGGAACAAGAATGCCAAACCTGCGATGAACATACCGATAGCGATCTTCTTAGGAGTAGAAATTTCTTTACCGCGGCGAGTGAATGCAGCGAAGATTGCCATAATAATCGGAGTCAAAACAATCACGAAGAATGGGTTGATAGCCTGCCATACTTCCGGAGCAACTGTTGACGAGTCAACGAAGTCGCGAGCGAAGAATGACAATGACATACCGTTCTGGTGGAATGAGAACCAGAAGAAGATAACGATACCCAAAACTGCGAACAAAGCAACCATACGTTGTTTGATTTCAGCAGCCATAGCAGCCTTTTCTTCAGCAGTATAAGTAACATTTTCTTGTTTTGTCTTTTTGCCCGGAGTTGGGAAAATCTTCTGTGAGAACAGGAAGATAACCAATGAAATCATCATTGCAGCAACAGAAGCGATGAATGAGTAGTGGATACCTTCGTTGAAGATTTGCAGATATTTTTGGCAAGAAGCAGCCATTTCTGTGATGTTGCCACCAGCTGCAGCCATCATTGAGTTCAAGTTAGCAATAGCTTGTTCGCCCATACCTGATGCATTGTTCAGGAATTCGTGGCAGAGTGCAGGAAGAGATGCGTTGTACACCATACCGTTAGTGTTCAACCACCATTCGCGCAGCAACGGAGCAACGAACGGTGCAACCAAACCACCTACGTTAATGAACACGTAGAAGATTTGGAAACCTGAGTCACGTTTGCTTTTTGCAATCTTCAGAGCTTCTTCGCCTTGTTTAGCAGCTTCAGCTTCGAAGTTGTCATACATTTGACCAACGATAGCCTGCAAGTTACCTTTGAACAGACCGTTACCGAAAGCGATCAGGAACAAAGCAACGCAAGTCAACGCCAACAACCATTGTGTGTTTTCAGCAGTTGCCAAAATCGGGATAGACAATACGATGTATCCCAACGCCATAATAATTAAACCTGTTTTGATGGTGCCTTTGTAGTTCTGAGTGCGGTCAGCGATAATACCACCAACCAAACTGAGAATGTAGATACCAGCATAGAAGAATGAGTAGATAGTTCCACTAAGTTCTTCGTTCAAGCCAAATTTCGAACAAAGGAACAACACCAGCACGGCATTCATAATATAGTAGCCAAAACGCTCGCCCATATTACTTAATGCTGCTGCTAACAGACCTTTAGGGTGATTTTTCATCTTGTTTGTTTTTTAGTTAATAAATTGTTTATTTAAATTGTTTGTTATCAATATATTAATTGCAGCGTTCGCAAAATACGGCTCACCTGCTAAATTGCAAAGTTAGAACTTTTTTTCATTTTTCGACATTTTTTTTGAAAATTTTATCTTCTGGAAGAAATTTTGTATCTTTGTTAGGATTGATTTATTGGATTTGAAATTGTTGAACAGGCTGAAAATATTTGACCAAGACCATTGGCTTGAGCGTTATGCCGAGCAAATAGAGTGTCGCTATGGCTGTTATTGTCAGTTGCGGGCGGAGGTTGAATCGCGTCTGCATCTGAAGATGGGATTTGTTTACGACTCTCAGCATCGGGGCTGGTGGTTTCGCGAGTGGTTGCCCGAGGCGTTCGGAGTTTGGATTTTCGGCGATTTCAACGATTGGAACCGAGGTCAGTTGCCGCTGTACAAAGGCGAGAATGGTGTTTGGGAAATTTTTCTTTCGGATTTGACATTTGGCAATAGAATAGGCCATTTGACTCGCTATAAGTTATTTGTGCAGGGAGCTAACGGCACTCACGACCGACTCTCGGCGTGGAGTCGCTATGTGACACAGAATGCTGAGAATAAAGATTTCTGTGCTCGGATATGGTCGCCCGACACCCCGTTTGATTGGGGCGATGACGATAAATTTCGAATTGACAAGAGTCAGGGACTCTTTATATATGAGGCGCACCCTGGCATTGCTACCGAACAGGAGCGCGTTGGCACTTGGCGCGAATTTGCAGATGATGTGCTGCCTCGCATCAAGTCGTTAGGTTATAATGTGCTGCAACTTATGGCCGTAGCCGAACACCCATACTATGGCAGCTTTGGTTATCACGTATCGAACTATTTTGCGCCCTCGTCGAGATTTGGTACTCCGGACGATTTGAAATGGTTGATAAAGCAGGCTCACAAACACAAGATTGCCGTAGTGATGGATCTTGTTCACTCGCATTTTGTGGCAAATCTGAACGAGGGATTAAACGAACTCGACGGCTCGGATCACCAATACTCACCTTCAGGCTCGGCGGGCAATCACCCATATTGGGGCTCGAAACTGTTTGATTACTCTAAACCTGAGGTGGTGAATTTTCTGTTGTCGAATATTCGCTACTGGATTGAGGAGTTTCATTTTGACGGATTCAGATTTGATGGTGTAACCTCGATGCTGTATGCTCACCACGGCTACACGGAGTTTGACAATACGGATAAATATTTTGATGGAGATGTCGATTATTCGGCTCAGGCCTATCTGGCCGTAGCTAATGAGTTGATTCACACCATTAGACCCGATGCTGTAACCATAGCCGAAGATGTCAGCGGAATGCCGGGAGTGACGGTTCGTTCGGAAGATGGCGGTCTTGGGTTTGACTACCGATTGGGAATGTCGCTGCCTGACTATTGGATAAAATGGGTTGAAGGTGGTGTGGAGTGTGATGTTGACCGAATGTGGCACGTTGCCAACGACCGTTTGGATTACGTTCCTACGGTAGCCTATGTCGAATCGCACGACCAGGCCATCGTTGGTGATAAAACAATATCATTCAGATTGATGGATAGTTCGATGTACACTGCGATGAGTCGATGTGCTCAGAACGAGGTTGTCGAACGGGGAATTGCGCTGCACAAGATGATTCGCCTTTTTACGGCAGCAACTTGTGGCGAGGCCTACCTTAATTTTATGGGCAATGAATTTGGTCACCCCGAATGGATTGATTTTCCGCGTGCTGAAAATGGCTATTCTTACCACTATGCACGCAGACAGTGGTCGTTGGTTGATAATCCATTTTTGAGATATGGCTGCCTGAGAGAGTTTGACCGAAATATGGTTGCGCTGGTAAAGTTTGGTAAGGTGCTGGTGTCGGGGCGAGC
>JAZOQL010000195.1:0-26392 GCA_045656065.1 Rikenellaceae bacterium
CATGGCTACGATCCGACTTGTGTTTTATCCCTCCGAAAGAATCAGGAAAGGTCGGGAAAACGTATGGATTGGAAGAAAGAAATAACTAAACAGACCAAAGAATTGGGAACATATCGGGCAGCTTTTGAAATCCCGATCGGCATACTTGCAGATCTACTGACAACAAGAGACCGAGCAAAAGAACAATGGGAAGAAGAGGGTGCAATCCCGGTTGTCGAGTTGGCAAACCGAGTAACGACAACACACCCTTGTTTGAAACTTGCGATAGATTGTGAGACGGCGGCATTACCTTATCTCAAAGAATTAGGTTTGACGGCATCTGGGTACAAGAGAATCAAGGGTGATGTCAAGGACACACCAACAGAATTCAAACTTGAATCCTTGAAGAGCCGTTTTAAGGTCGGGTAATGAAAGGGAAAACAGAACCGAGAATCTTTACACCACCTTTGAGGGAATTGACCGAGCATACGTCTTTAGGATATGCCGCCATAGCGTATGCGAAAGAAGTTCTTGAAATGGAACTGTACCCGTGGCAAGAGTGGGCATTGATTCACGAATTGGAAATCATAGGTGACTTGGACGGAGATTGGAAATTCCGATTCCGTACAGTTGTCAATATGGTTTCAAGACAGAATGGCAAGACGAAGTTATCAAAGGTGATAGCATCGTTCTTTATGAACGTGCTTTGCGTTGAATCAATCTTCGGAACATCGTTGTCACTTGATAAGGCAGAGGAAGTTTGGGAAGAGGTCGTAGCAGACCAAGAGACAATTCCCGTTCTTTCCGCAGAGCTGCAAAAGGTCGCAAGGACAAACGGCAGTAAAAAGTTAGTTCTGACCGGGAATCGGTCATACAAGGTAGGCGCACCGACACGAAGAGCGGGCAGAGGTGATTCCAATGACTTGGTTATGTTGGACGAGGTCAGAGAACACCGAGACTGGGAAACTTGGAGTGCGGCGGTTGCATCTACTAACGCAAAACCAAACGGAATGGTAATGTGTTTCTCCAATGCGGGAGACCCTGATTCGATCGTATTGAGACAGTTAAGGTCGCAAGCATTGGAATATATAAACGGAACAAAGGCAGACAATTTCGGAGGGGAGATTGACGGAGAATCTTTAGGTTGGTTCGAATGGTCAAGTCCTGACAAGGCAGAAACGGGAGACCTTGATGCGCTTGCACAAGCAAACCCCGCTCTTGGCTACGGCAGACTTACCGAACGTGCCTTGATGTCGAACAGATCTACGTTCCCCGAAATGAAGTTCCGTTCCGAGTGTATGTGTCAACAAGTAGAGACCATTCTGCCAGAGCCTTTCCCAGAGGGTGCGTGGAAAGGCGGCATTGATGAACAGTCCTCAATCCGTGAGGATTCGGAACTGTACTTCGGAATAGATATGTCACAAGACAGAAAATATACCACGATCGCAGTCTGCGGAATCCGTGAGGACGGCAACTATCACGTTGAGGTTGTCGAAAGACGTATGGGTTCAGAGTGGGCGGTCGATTGGTTTAGAGAACGTGCGCCCAAGTACGGCAAGATGCGGTTATGTTTCCAAGAACGTGGCGCACCCGTGTCGGGTCTTGGGGAAATGATATGCACGATAACGGGCATTGAGAGAATGGCGCAAGGCGGTTCTGACCTATCCAATGGTTGGAATCGTTTTTACGATGCGGTTGCAGCTTGTGCGCCTGACAATATGAGAGGCGGTATCAAGGTTTACCATTTACCGCAACCCGTACTCGATGCACCGGGAAGAACTTGTCAGATGCGTAATCTTGGCGGTGGCATTATGTTACCGAACAGATTGAAGTCACCTGACGATATAGCACCTTTAATGGCTTGTGCTATGGCTTTTGCGGGTGCGACACAGATTGCGAACAAGCAGACAGAAAGAAAAGTATATGAATCCGTTTACGCAAGCGGAACGACAGTCAGTTTCATATAAGAATAAGGAGGTATCGCAACGATGCCAAGTATTGCAGAAAGGTGGCGGTTATTCAAAAAGCCGTCAATAATCAATGTGACAGTATCGGGTGATGCCTCAACCCAAGTCTTGAACCTTACCGCAAAAGAACTGTATCAGACACAAGACAACGTGCAAGCGGTCGTAAATTTTCTTGCAAATTCAATCGCACAGTTGCCGTTAAAGGTCTATGTCAGGAACGGAGAGAACGAGAGGGTAAGAGACAGAGATTCCGAGATCGCAAAACTTCTTTGGAGACCGAACGCAGACCAGACGGAATTCGAGTTCATTCGTGCAACGATGATTGAATACTTCGTCATTGGTTCTTGTATTTGGTGGAAATTACCCGATGCGGAATCCGAAAGCGGTTATCAGTTGAGAATCGTACCCTCCGAGTGGATTCAGTATTCCAAGACCGATGCTTACGCACCTGACACGATAAGGATATGCACCAAGAACGGCGGTACGGCGGTCGAAGTGCCGAAATCCGAGTTCATACAGTTCAAGACATATTCAGTCGGTAATCCTGGTGGGTATCTGTCCCCGATTTCGGGACTGCGTAACACCTTGACCGAGCAAGTCGAGGCGGGCAGATTCAGACGGCAGCTTTGGAAATCTTCGGGCAGACTGAACGCACAGATAATCAGACCCAAAGATGTTGCGCCGTGGGACGATGAGACGAGAAAGAAATTCGCAACTGCGTTCCGTGAGGCTTGGGGTTCAAACGGAAGTAAGGCGGGTTCAATCCCGATTATGGAGGACGGAATGGAGATAAAGCCGTTCTCAACCTCTTTCAAGGAATCCGAGTGGGCGCAGTCAGTCGTTTTCAGTCGTGAGGCGGTTGCCGCCGCATACGGAATAAACCCGTCCCTGATTTGGCATAGCAACTCACAGACCTATGCAAGCGCAAAGGATAACGCAAGAGCCTTGTATGCAGATTGTTTGGGAACTGTAATCCAGATGTTGCAACAGAGGATAAATGCGTTCCTTGTTCCTATGGTCGGTGCAGACCCGAACACTTATGTTGAGTTTGACCTGACAGAAAAGTTAAAGGGCAGTTTCGAGGAAAGAGCATCTATCTTGCAGACATCGGTCGGTGCGCCGTGGCTTACGAGAAACGAGGCACGTTCCGATATGAACTTACCTCCCGTTGAGGGCGGTGACGAGATTATTACACCTCTGAATGTAATGACAAACGGAGTTGCAAACCCCGGTAACGATTACACCTACGAGGGCATTGATAATCAGGCAAAGAAACTAACCCCCGTAAATGCGCCTAAATGCGCTTGCAAATCTTGTGATGATACCAATATCAAAATCAAGGGGAAGAGCAACGAGAGCGACAATGAGAGGGTCACAGAGGTATTGCAGAAGTTCTTTGAAAGACAGATGCGTTCCATTCTGCCAAAGGTAAAGGCAAAAGGGGACGATTTCTGGAACGCAGATAGGTGGGACAAGGAATTATCCGAAGATCTATACCCGATTCTGCAAGAGATAGCAGACGAACACGGAATTGATGCAAGCGAGGTTCTTGATTCCTATTACTCAACGGAAAAGACCGAGAACTACGTCAAAAAGACGAGTGAAGTCAGAGCAAAGAACATCAACAAGCAGACATTGAAGAGAATCTTGACTGACCTTGAATCCGAAGAACCTGACATTGAAAAGGTATTCGAGACGAGAAAGAACACGGCAGACACAGTCGGTCGTTCAGTCGCAACGGCGATAGTTTCCTTTGCGGTCGCAGAGGCGGCACACCAAGCGATTTCCAATGGTTCTCCGAGGGTTATTGGAAAGATTGTTGAGAAAGAGTGGGTAACGGGAGACAATGCCCGTCCGTCACATCGAATGATGAACGGAGAAAGAGTACCGATTGATGCGGACTTTTCAAACGGACAACACTTTCCCGGTGAGGACACGGGAGACCCTGACGAGAGTTGCGGTTGTAACTGCTCAACATCGGTCATTATCAGTTCAAAGTAAAGGAGACACAAAATGGAACATCTTATCAAGTCCCTTGATATGAAAGCTGCCGACAACGGAAAGATTGCGGGTTATTTCTCAACATACGAGGTAACACCCGATTCCTACGGCGACATTATCGAAAAGGGCGCATTTACAAACACGATCGCAAAGAGAAAAGCAACGGGACACCCGTTCCCTTTGTGTTTCAATCACGATTTCGACAAGGTTATCGGAACAGTTGACCTTATCGAAGATACCGACAAGGGCGCATACATCGAGGCAACATTCCTTGATACGGAACTTGCGCAAGACGTAAGAAAGTACGTCCAGAGCGGTGCGGTATATCAGTTCTCTTTCGCTTATGACGTTTTGAAGAACAGAAAGCCTACGGCAGAGGAAAAGGCAAACGGAGTAACCAACGTCTTACAAGAGGTTGAGGTTTTCGAAATCTCCGTTGTTACAGTTCCCGCAAACACAAATGCGGTAGTAACTGAAATCAAGTCCGTAGAGGAAACAGAGACCAAGTCAGGCAGACGAAACAGAAAGTCTGACGAGGACATTATCAGATCTTGTATCGAATCGTTGCAGTCATTACTTGACGAAAACGAGGCAGATAATTCCGAGGAAATCGGAAAGGCAGAATCAGAGACCGAACCCGAAGTCAATGAGGCATCAGAGGAACAGACGGACACCGGGAATGAGAAAAGCATTTCTGACATCTTGGAGAAAATCAAGCAGTACAAGGAGGATTCAAACAATGAATCTTAAAGACAGACTTGCAGAAAAGAAGTCTGAATTACTTGAACTTGAACCTATGCTCAAATCCGAAGATGTCTCCGCAGAGACAATCGAAAAGGGTGAGGGTCTTGTCAAGGAGATTGCAGACCTCGAATCACAGATTGAATCCGCAGAAAAGGCAAGTGCGGTTCTTTCTACAATCGGTATAACCGATGAAAACACAAACAATGACATAACGGAGGTAAAGAAAATGTCAGTAATGGAAGATTTCACAAAGAAGTGCGCAGAGATTACAGATAAGAAGTCAGGCGCAAAGGTTCACTTTGAGACAAAGGCAAACACAGACGTTGTCCTTGCTCCCCAGATCGCAGACGTTGACAAGAGCGTTGCACCCGCACCTGACAGAGTTAGTGCCGCATCTCTCTTCACAGAGGCACAGATTAGCGGAAACGCAATCACATACTTCGTAGAGGGTGCTTTCGAGGGTACACCCGCCGCAGTTGCACAGAACGGCAAGAAACCCCAGGTTTCCACATCTTTCGAGCCTAACACTCTTGCACTTTCCAAGATTGCAGCTTTCGTTAAGGAGACAGACGAAATCCTTACAGATGCACCTTTCCTTGCAAGCGAAGTTCAGAATACTCTTATGTATCAGGTAGGCAAGGCAGAAGATGCTTACGTTGTCGGTGAGATCGCTGGCACAAGCGGTATCGGCGGTGTAACTTATGACGGCACAACAAAGACATTCGCAGATGCAATCCTTGAGGCTATCCTTAAGGTTAAGGGCGATTCCGCTTATGATGCAAGCGCAGTTATCCTCAACCCCGCAGACGTATTTGCTCTTCTTTCCGCAAAGGATAGCAACAACCAGTATTATGGCGGTGGCTATTTCGTAGGCGCATACGGCAACGGCACAGTTGGTATTCCCTCTTCTATCTGGGGTGTTCAGATCTTCGCATCTTCTGAAATCACACAGGGTCAGGCAGTTATCGCAGCTCGTGAGGCAGTCAAGACTTGGAGAAAGGGCGGTATGGACGTTTCTATCGCAGAAGAGAACGAGGACGATTTCATTTACAATCGTGTAACTCTCCGTGCAGAGGTTAGACTTGCAACCGCAGTTGTTGACCTTAAGGGTGTTGTACTCGTAGCAGAGGAATAATTGAATCGTTGGGGTGACGGGGTTTCCCGTCACCCTTTTTTCTAAACTCGAAGAAAGGAGGGTCGCAACGATGAAAATTTACGAAGTAAATGGTCGTAAGGTGTGGTTGAAAGAGCCGCCTACGGGTTATGTAGAGCCTAAAAAGGCAGAACCCGAAAAGGTTGAAACCGAAAAGGCAGAAGAGCCTAAAACAAAGGGAAGAAAAGCGGCATCTAACAAAGCAAGAAAGGCGGGAAACAATAAATGATACAGACAAATTGGGGTTATACCCTGACATCTGCAACAACATATACTGATTTCCTGACAGTTGCGGAGTTTAATACATTCACGGGTAACAAGTTCACGGGAGATGTAAGGATTGCACCGAACATCAAGAGTGCGACACGTTCAATCCAGAATTATTGCGGTTGGCACGTTTACCCGAATCTTGAATGTGAAATGACATACCGCTTACTTGACCTCCGAGATAGTTTCATCGGTAGTGACCTCTTGATTCAGTTGCCCGCAACCTTTGTCACCGAAGTAAGTTCAGTATTACTAAACGCAGAACTTGTCGAGGGTGAATGGACGGGTGAATCGACAACTGACTTTGACATTGAGCGTTCGGGACTTTTGAGAATCTACAACGTAGGTGTCAGGGACAGAAGATCTAAAATCCGTGTAATATTCAAATCGGGATTCGGTGACGGGGACATTGACGTTCTCAAAGAACTTACTGCACACAGAGTAACTCACGCAGTATCAAGTTCATACGGCATCAATTCCGAGAGTGCGGGCGGTGTTTCCGTTTCCTACAATTCATCGTGGGCGGGAAACACAAGAAGTACGGCATTACCTGACGATAACAAAGAGATATTGAATGTGTATAGGGTAAAGGGGGTATTCTGATATGTTGCCGTCTTTTGCCAAACAGTCAATCACGATCGTTCGACCGGGAACAACAGTTGACAGTCGAGACGGGCGCAATATTCCCGATTGGGAACACGCTACGGAGACATTAGTCGGCGGTTGTTCAGTTCAACCCGCAAGCACAAGTCTTTCACAAGACGGCAGAGTTCTTGGAATCTCTGATTCTTGGACTGCATATCTGCCCGAAAACACAGATGTCAAAGCGGGAGACCGAATCAAATTTGACGGACAGACTTATGTAATTATGGGTGAACCGAGAATCTGGACGGGCGCATTTAATATGTCGAACATACAGTTAAACCTTTCACGTTGGGAGGGTTGATTATGGCAAGTCAAATCCGCTTGGAATTTATCGGAGAGGGTTTCGGAGAGATATTGCGTTCGGAGGGAACACAGAACCTTGTTCGTAATGTCACGGAAGAAATCGGTGCGAGAGCAAACGAGAATAATTCAAGAGGCGGTGTGGGTTTCCGCAATTCGGTCGAACAGTCGGGTAGATATAAGAATAGACGTTGGGTCGGTTTCGTTTCAACGACTGATAAGCAGTCGAAGATAGCAGAGATCGAGGACGGCGCATTATCGAGGGCAGTATTATGACGATACAAGTATCAGTTGACATCGAGAAAGAAGTCGTTGCAGCTTTGAATGACAAATTCAATGTCTGCTTAAGACCTTTACCCGAAACATACAATACCCCGATTACGCTTGTTGAGATATTGGGCGGTACATCTGACAACACGATTGATACGTTCACAGTCAGGTTATCCACCAGAGCAAAGACAAACGGAGATGCGCTCAACACCTTACAACAGATTCTTGGTTATCTCGATTATCAGACAAAGAATCAGGTCGGAAAATTAAGATTTTCGACTGAACAAAACCTGACGAGTTGGGGGAACGACCCAATCCGTCCCGATCTATGCTTGTGTACGGCAACAGTTCAAGTAATCGCACACAAAGAATCGTTCACACTAAACTAAACAAAGGAGATTCCGATTATGGCATCAAACAATGTAAATTTGGGAATTGGTCTTGCAACGGGAATGGTCTTTATGGCAGATGCGGGAACTGCTCTGCCTGATTCCCCGCTCGATACACTTTCCGCAGATTGGAAGTCTATCGGTGCAATTACCGCAGACGGCATCACTTGGGCAACGGGTAAGGATTCTGAACCCCTCCGTAACTGGGCAAAGGAAACAGAGAGACTTACTGCATCTGACGAGGGCGGTACAGTAACCGCACCTTTGATGTACACAAACGAAGATACACTTAAGGCTATCTTCGGTGCAGATAACGTAACAGTCGTTGCGGCAGATTCTACACACGGAAACATTGTTTCCGTAACAGTTGCTCCCGGTGTTTCTGCATCACCTAAAGCGTTCCTTTTCCTTATGAAAGACGGAGACGACACAATGCTCGTAGGAACATCAAAGGGCATTATCCGTGAGGTAGGCGATATTTCGTTCTCACCCACAGAGGCAATCGTCTGGGAGGCTACCATTGAGGCGGCATCTTGGACTTTCACAAAGGACGATGGACAGATCGCATAATGAGAAAGGGGTTCTAATATGCCTAAAGAACTGAACTTAAACGAGATACCCTCCGAGGTATTGAAAGTAACTATCGGTGAAAATGTTTATACGATACCGCTTGCAAGTGAGTTGCCTTATAACGAGGTAAAGAAACTTGTAAACGTCTCCAGACACGGGACGGAAGAAGAAACGACCGATGTATTTATCGAGTTCTTCAAGATGTACATTCCCGAAGAGATCGTTGATAAGCTGCCTATGGCAAAAATCAACGCACTCGCAAAGGCTTGGGGAGACACAAGCGGTGGAGAGACATTGGGGGAATCATAAGCCTTGCGGACTTCGCAGAGAGCCACCACAAGGCGCTTGAATATGACCTCTTAACACGGACGGGTTATACACTTGACGATGTAGGGGGCAGACTTTCGTGGTCTGCCCTTTCTTCGTTTATATACAATCTGCAAAGTGATTCCGCAACCTATCGGGACTTGGGAAAGTCTACGGGTTGGGAAGATACGATAAAGACGAATTATATCCTTGCCGACATCTACGACCTATTGCAAGTAATCAATGCAAACATAATCGGGTTGGGCGGCAATAAACATAGAAAGATAAACCCTTATCCGAGACCGAACGACAAGGATAACGGGGACACAAAGAAGATAGGCAAAGGTGCTTTGCCTTATGAAAAACTAATCGAGTGGTTCAAGGAGAAACGAAATGGCAGAGGGTTATGAGGTCGCAAAAGCGTGGATAACGATTGTTCCTACGCTAAACGGCGCACAAGAGACAATTTCCAAAGAACTTGGAGCATCAACAGAACCCGCCGCAAAGCAAGCGGGAGAAAAAGCGGGTAAAAACTTCGGTGAATCACTTGCAAAGGGACTGAAAGTCACGGGTGCGGCAATCGGTGCAGCTATGACTGCGGTCACGGGTGCGGCAGTTGCAACGGGTAAAGCGTTCGTTAATACCGCAAACGAGATTTCCTCTATGGGTGATACCATTGGGGACAATGCCGCCAAAATGGGAATCTCCACGAGGGCATATCAGGAATGGGACTACATTTTGCAGAGGTCGGGCAGTTCCATTGATTCAATGAAAACATCAATGAAAACCCTTGCCAATGCCGCAGTCAACGGAAGTGATGCGTTTAAGACACTTGGTATCAGTCAGAAAGAACTTAACACCTTAAGTCAGGAAGAGTTGTTCGAAAGAACTGTCAAGGCATTGTCAGGCATTGAGGACACGAGCAAGAGAACGGCGATTGCATCAAAGTTGCTTGGTAAGGGCGCATTGGAGTTGGGCGGTGTCTTTAATATGACATCGGACGAAATCGACCAAGCAAAACAAAGAATGTATGACTTGGGCGCATATATGGACGAAGATGCGATTGCCGCATCTGACAACTATCAGGACACGATGACAGATCTCCAAGATTCCATTAAGGGAATGAAGATGCGAGTTATCTCTGACTTCTTACCGGGAATAACATCTGTTATGGACGGACTTGCAAAGGTCTTTTCAGGCAAGGGCGGTGTCGGTGAGATTCAGGACGGGTTAAAGTCCATTATTGATAACGTAGCAGCTCTTGCGCCTAAACTCTTACCGATTGCGCAGACCTTGATTTCTTCTCTTATATCAGGCTTTGCACCGATGTTGCCGTCTCTGGTATCTGCGGTTTTTGATATAGTAGTCCAGACGATAACAACTGTAACATCTTTGATTCCTCAAATGATGCCGTCAATAATTGCGGGTATCAAGGGAATTATGTCTGCGGTAATTTCTGCTATGCCTATCATAATTCAGGGTATGACAACCCTTATATTGGATTTGGCAAATTGGCTTTCGAGCGGTGGTGCAGAAGATATGATTGACGGTCTTATCGCTATGACTGTCACAATCTGCAACAATATCGCAATTATCTTGCCGCCTTTACTCAAAGCACTCGTGACTGTAATCTCCGAGATCGCAAAGGCACTCACCAAACCAAGCAATTTGGAAATGCTTTTAGATGCCGTAATTACTGTCATTGGTGCTATTGCCGTTGCTATTTGGGAGGCTCTGCCCGTTATTTGGGATATGGTAAAGGGCATTATCGGCAATCTTGGAAACTTGGTCGGTGATTTCCTCTATTGGATAGTTCCAAAGGTCGCAGAGGGACTTTCAAAGGTCATAAATACAGTTAAGGGTTGGGGAGAGAACATCAAGGGTTTCTTTGTCGGTCTCTGGACTAACCTTAAAGACGGAGTTGCCAAGAACCTTGATAACTTAAAGCAGAAATTCACATCTATATTCGACAACGTCAGGAACGTGGTTAAGACTGCGATCGACAAGATAAAGAGTTTCTTTAATTTCTCTTGGTCGTTGCCGAAACTCAAAATGCCACATTTCAGTATCACGGGAAAGTTCAGTCTTGACCCTCCGAGCATACCGAAAATCGGTGTGTCTTGGTATGCAAAGGCTATGGACGAACCTTTCGTACTGAATAATGCAACTATCTTCGGTGCTATGAACGGAAACCTCTTGGGCGGCGGTGAGCGTGGTTCGGAGGTTGTTGTAGGCACGAGAAAACTTATGGAAATGATTGCAGATGCAAAAGGCGGTAATCAGAATGTCGTAATCAACGTGTATGCGGCAGAGGGTCAGAATGTAAACGACCTTGCCGAAAAGATCGCATACAAGTTAGAGGATATGACAAGAAGAAAGGCGGTTGCAAATGGCACTATTTAATGTTGGTACAAACAAGCAAGGCTTGATTGTATATGGCGGTGAGAGTTCTACTGACTATGGCATTGTCGTTGGTGAATCTCCCGCCTTTGATAAACCTACAAGAAAACAGACTATATATCAGATTCCCGGTCGTAACGGGGCAGTCCTTTTCCAAGAAGATGCGTTTGAGGACGTAACACGTTCTTATCGTGTTTGGCTTGCAGAGGACAACGGAGACCTGACAGACAAGGTAAATGCTTTCACATCTTGGTTGTTCAGTAAAAAAGGATATACAAGGCTCGAAGATTCATTCGAGCCTGATATATTCCGTCTTGGCTATTATTCGGGCGGTCAGAACATTTCAAACGAAATGACACAGTATGGAGAGACAACAATCTCTTTTGTCTGCCGTCCAGAACGATTCTACAAGTCAGGCGAAAACCCGATTGACGTTACGGGCGGTACAGATCTATTCAACCCGACAAGGTTCAATGCAAAACCCTTGATACACATTGAGGGTTCGGGAGAGATAACAGTTCAGATTGCATCAAGGACAATCACGGCAGATGTCGTTGACTACATCAACATTGATTGCGACCGAATGAACGCATACAGAGACCTGACAGAGAACAGAAACGATGAGATAAGCGGAACTTTCCCTATCATTGAACCGGGAACGAACACAGTAACGATTACGGGAACAGTAACAAAGGTTGAAGTAACACCGAGGTATTACACAATATGATTCCTATTCTCTTTCAGACAGTTTCAGAGGGCATCGTCCCTACATCATACGGATTGGGAAGTTTGACAGACTGTCTAAAGGCAGAAGTCACGGAATCCCGCAACGGACAGTATGAAATCGTCCTCGAATATGCCGCACAAGGTATTCACGCAGAGGAAATCCAAGTAAACCGATTCATTTTCGCAAAACCTAACTTTACCGATTCTCCGCAGCTTTTCAGAATCTACAAGGTCGGTAAGACTATGAATGGTCGATTTACAGTCTACGGACAACACATCTCATACGACCTTTCGGGAAAGATAGCAACCACGGGAGATGCAGATTCGTGCGCAGATGCTTGTATCTTGCTCACGACTAACTTTGCGGGTAACTTTACCATAACGACAGACAAGACAGTATCGGCACATTTCGAGATTGACGTTCCGTCCTCTGTCAGATCTTGGTTCGGTGGCAAGTCAGGTTCATTCCTTGACGTATTCGGTACGGGTGAGTGGCATTACGACAACTATAATTGTCAGTTCCTTTTACATCGTGGCATCGACCGAGGTGTACAGATAAGATATGGAAAGAACCTCACGGAACTTTCCGAAGAACTTGATATGTCGAACCTCGTGACGGGTGTCATTCCTTATGCGGTAAACCCTGATACGGGAATATCTGCGATCGGAACGAAAGTCTCCACGGGTCTTGTACTTGATACAGACAGAGACGTTGCGATTGATTTCACCGAAGAGATCGTCTGGGATAGTGCAACCCCGGTAACAACACAGTTGGGAACACTTGCGACAAACTACGTCACCAAGTACACAACGGAACTGACCACGATTACCAATTCAATCACATTGAATTTCGTACAGTTGTCAGACCTGACCGAAAGAGTAGATCTATGCGACACAGTCCACATCTATTTTGAGGCATTGGGTATCTCTGCATCTGCAAAGTGCATTGAAACAACGTGGGACGTTCTAAAGGAAAGATATGTGTCTTGTACTTTCGGAGACCCGAAAACAAGTATTGCAGACACGATCTCCGAACAACAGACAAAACTCGAAGATGTCCCGACAACGGGTGAGGTCTCAAACCTTGTAACCCGTGCATCTAATCTCATTACGGGTAACTTGGGCGGTTATGTCGTTATCCACGATTCAAACGGAGACGGCAAGCCAGACGAGATCCTCGTAATGGACGCACCTACGATTTCGGCAGCTACAAAAGTATGGCGGTGGAATCAGAACGGACTTGGATATTCAAACACGGGATATTCGGGTACATACGGCACGGCTATGACGGCAAACGGCGAGATAGTCGCAGACTTTATCAAGGCGGGTGTTATTTCCGATGCTCTTGGTCATTCAACGATTGATATGACCAACGGAATAGCCAAAATGTATGAGTTATCCGCAATCAAGGGTTTCAACATTCTCACCGAGGGTGATGAGGACGTTAAAAGTACGATGTCTGCAACACAGTATAGTTCAGACATTATCCTGTCTGCCAAAGATGCAGAAAACTATCCGCAGACAACCATATCGACATATTCACGTTCGGGAACTGAATACGCAGAGTTGAAAATGAGTGCGGACGGAACGAACGAGAATATAAGTATCGAGGCACATTTATTAGGCGGTAATATCTACGCTAAAAACGCATCAGGCACGAGAGTTGCCGAACTTTACGCAAGAGGCGACCAACAAGGCGGTACAGTCCGAGTAAAGGACAGTAGCGGTAACGTAGCGGGTTATATGTCCGTTGATGCGAACGGGTGCGGTGAGTTTGCGTTATTAGAACCGGGAGGAGATACCCGTCTCCACATCTTCGATAATGGAAATAGCGGTTGCGTTGATTTGTGTTCAAATGCGGGTACGGCGGTCAGTCTTTGGACGGATAACACGTTATGCGGTCACGTTCACGTTGAAAACAATGCTTACGAGCATACAGTCGAGTTAGACGGCAGTAAGGGTGAGGTTCAATGTTTGCGTATTCTGCCATACGACCCCGCTTATTCCGTAGATAACGCATCGGGAACTATGGAAATGGACGGCAATAATTGGGAAGTCCGCAGAATGGGTAACGTGGTCTATATGTCTATCCAGTTCAAAGGCAAAAATCAGTCCGTTGTCGCAGGACAGAACGCATTTACGGGAACATTAGTGGACGGAGATCTGCCCGCAATTCCTTGCAAAATGATTGCGTATTACTTGGGCGATGTTTTCATATTATCCATTGATACGGCGGGTAATATGATTCTCCGTAATTGCGGTTCTACGAGAACATTATCAACAAGCCAAGCGATTACTGTCTGCGGTTCGTTCGTAGTCGATTAAGGGGGTTATTTTATGGAAATACTGAATGTAAATCTTATTCCAGAACAGACATCACCCGTTTACCACGCATCTGTTGGAGATTCCAACCGAGTAATCGGTCTCAATCTCTATGAGGGTGCATCTTCTTTGGTATTGGCGGGAACAGAGCTGCTACGACTGCGATATTTGAGACCTGACGGAGAACACGGGAGTGCGATCGTAACAAACCCCGGTGGTTCTTATGTCGAGATTCCGCTACCCTCCGAGGCTCTTACAAAGTCAGGACGGGTTTATTGCAAGTTCAAAGTCGGTGATTTGGGTTGCAAGGCTTTTTACATTGATGTCGAAAGGGGTATTTGATTATGGAACAGTTAAAACTAAATATGATTCCTAACGGAGTAAACCCCGTATTTCACGCATCACAGAACGATAAGAACAGACAGATAAGATTTGTCCTCGATGAAACCTTATCGGGTGAAGATGTAACGATTGAGTACCACACTCCAGACGGAGCGAGTTATGGAAATGTTCAGTTATCCGTATCAGGTAGCGTTATCACGGACTATATCCCCAATGATGCCTTAAAGAGTGCGGGCATCGTAACGGGTGAGGTCACGATTGACGGCAGAGGTTCTCTGAACTTCTTTGTCAATGTCGAAAAAGATGCGTATGAGGGCGGCGACCTAATCCCCCACACGGTAAGCGGAGCAATCGCAAACTTCGAGACGAATATCGTCGCACCTATGCAGAGCATAACGGCGGAGATTGTAGCGGTTCAAGACTTACACGGCTATACTCACCCGTGGACGGGTGGCGGTGGAAAGAATTTGATTGACAAAAAGGCTTTAATGCAACCTTGTGCTTTATCATCAGGAACGAGAGTTTACGCACAGTTGTTCAATACTTCGGCGGCTTTCAGTTTGTATGTCGTTCAAGAAGGTTTAGACCCGACAAGTACATCAAATTGGACTTCGTTTTTGTCATTGAGTACGACAAAAGTAAATAACACTTTGCCGTTCAATATATCGCATATCGGAATTTCCAATAGTGCCTATTCTTCACTTGGAACGGGTAACATTATGGTTTCGTTAAGTGATATTACGGAGTTCGAACCCTACGAAAACATTTGCCCTATTAGCGGTTTTAATCAGGCGGTAATCACTCACGCAGACGGCGATATGCAGACGATAGACACCCTAACCGCCACATTCGGCACGACTGTATACGGCGGTGTTGCTGATGTTACGGGTGGGGTGGTTGAAGTGACACACGTTGCGGTCAAGATTAGTGATATGACTTGGACGGCAAGCGGTGACTTTTTCTATTCATCATTACCATTGAAAAGGGTTGGTAATACAACATTTCTTTGTGAGTGCTTACGAGTTGTTGACGTTGCGAGCGTGTCGGCTATGGTAAACGGCGATATTAAGGGACACCCAAGCAATACCAATATGTATATTAAAAATACATATTGGGCGACCGCTACGGACTTATACAATGCTATTGGCAATTATTATATCGTTTACGAGTTAGCCACACCGACCGAAATCCCAATCACACCCGACACACTCAACACTATTAGCGGTGTTAATAATGTTTGGAGTGACACGGGCGATATTGAGGTCACTTATTTAGTTGAGGAATAACCACTATGCTTGCGTTCGTTATCGGGTTTGTTTTCGGTGCTTGCGTTGGCTTTGTGATTTACGGACTTATATCAGGGGGTGGTGATGCTTAATGAATGACACGAAAGAGTTGGTAGTGGCGATTGTCGGGAGCGGTGCAATCTTCGGTTTCTTGCAGTTTATCATTCAGTTCTTGGTGACAAGAAACGATATGAAACAGAACTTCGGGAAGAAACTCGATGATTTGAATTCAAAGGTTGACCGAAATCAGGCAATACTTGCCAGAACGCACATTCTGCGTTTTGCGGACGATCTACGCAACGGAGTGCATCACTCCGAAGAGTATTTCCGTCAACAGATTTTAGACTGCGACACATACGATACCTATTGCAGAAATCACCCTGATTTTAGTAACGGGTTGACCATTGTCGCATCTAAATACATTAGAGAAGAGTTTGAAAAAATGTATATGAAAGGAGAAACAGAATGATTTTCAAGTCTGAAAAATGGTACACGGTAGTCAAATGGTTCGTTACAGTCTTTATGCCCGCATTGATTGCTCTTTGGCTTGGACTTTCCAAGATTTGGAATTTCCCTATGGCAGAAGAGATCGGTGCGACAATGGCACTTGTTACCACATTCTTGGGTGCGTTGCTTGGTATCGGTTCAATCCGTTATCAGTTGGCATCTAAACTCGAAGAGACAGAGGGCGAGGGTTAAGTATGGCTACGCTTTACATTGACCAAGTCGTGAATACGGCACTTGCCCAAGTCGGAAAGAGCTGCGGAAAGACAAATCCTTATTCTGCGGAGTTAGACAAAGTCAAGTTCTACAATTACCCGAAGAACGGAGTTGCGGATTCTTGCTCTATCTTCGTTGATGATATGATTTACCGCAACACAGACCCCAAGACTGCAAAAGAGGCTCGTACAAAATGTTGTGAACCACAGATTGACAACTGCGGTGCGGGTTGTGCCGAGGCGGTATCGTATTTCAAGTCCGCAAAAAGGTGGTGGGACAACCCAAAGGATTTCAAGGCCGGTGACAAGGTATTTTTCAAAAATGCCAAGTACAAGAAAGCAAGCAACCCTCTTGGTGTCTATCACACGGGTTTAATCGTTGCCGTGTCCTCAACGACCATTACGACAGTTGAGGGTAATACAAACGGCGGTAAGGTTGCCAAGAAGTCATACAAACTGACTGACAGTAAACTTGCGGGAGTGGGCAGACCGAGATATACGGGTGCAAAGAAACCCGTTCCGACACCCACACCCGAACCTTTACCCGACCCGACACCGGGACCGATGCCAGAACCGACACCACCACCGACACCCAAGCCTACAACACAGATCTACAAGGTCAAGACCAATTCGGGCGCACCTTTAGCGTTAAGAGCTGCACCGAACACGAAATCAGTCTGCCTTGTCTGGATTCCGAACAAGTCAACTGTATCTGTATCAGGATTTGTGACGGGTGAGAATATAGGCGGTTGCAATAAATGGGCGAAAGCAACCTACAAGGGAAAGACGGGATATTGTCTTTCCAAATACTTAACGAAATAAAGTTCGTGGTAACAGTTCTCCTAAACAAAGAAATTCCCCTCCGATGATTCGGAGGGGTTTTTCTTTTGTTGGAATATTTATTAATAATATGTGAGGTAAGTTCATTATAACAAAAGTATGTACTTTTGTATGTACTTTTTGTATTTTTCCTGACGGACAACCACAAGGGTTGATTTTCAAAAATGCCTATTTTAATGGGTTTTCTGTCTCTTTCAGTCCACGGGTGGATTATAGGTCGTGAGACTTGAACCCGTGTGTCTTTATCCTTGAAACCCTTATTATACAATACTTTGCGGACTTGGTATGTCCTATTGTATGTACTTTTGTATGTACTTTTTAAGAATTTTCCGCTTTTAGTCTCTCAAAAGTGAGGTTTATGACTTGGGCGGCAGATTCCAATTCGTTGGAAACTGTATGCTTGTATGTACCGAAACTGTCAAAGGATTCGGAATGTCCGACAATGTCCTTGATTGTACCCTCTGCAAGATGCGTTTGAGAGGACACGATCGAGACGAAAGTATGCCTTAACGAATACGGACTGCCGACAAGGTTCTTTTCCTCTTTCAGTCTGTACCATTGTTTGCGTAAGGTCGATTGAGAACCCATTCCGCCTGACCCGTTGCAGAATATCCATTCCGTATTAAATGCAGCTTTGTTGTTCCGTTCTATCGTCTGCCGTATCAGATCTTCGGCAAGAGACGGCATCGGGACTGTTCTTTTTGCGTTTCGGTTCTTTCCGTCCGTGATTTCACCTCTGACGTTAATACCTCTGCGGACATATAAAACACCTTTGCCTATGTCCGAGGTCTTAAGACCGAGACATTCAGACGGACGGAGACCACATAAGAGCATCACCCGAAATGCGTTCAGATACCATATATCCTGGGTGGGTTCGAACAGACGGGATATTTCGTCAGGTTGCAGAATGTCCCGTTCACCCTTTTTGTGTCCTTGCGGAATATACAGTTCACCTCTCCAAGCATCACAGAAGTAATTATTGTATGCAAATTTGTGCAGTCCAGAGATAACTTCACGGAGATTGCAGAGGGTTTTATAGGATAAGGGTTTATTATGCCCGTCTTGCCGCCTTGCGTTCGATATAACGCTTTGCCAATCACGGAGCGATAACTTATTCATTTTTGCCTTGCCAAGCATAGGAACGATGTACAGACGGGAATATGATTCCGTCCTGATATATGACGTTTTTCTGCCTAATCGGGATTCAATGTCTGCGAGGTACAGATCTACGCATTTAGATACAGATATGTTGTTTATACCGCCAAAGTCAATCCAATCGTTGTACTTGGATAAGACCTCACGTTTCCCGGTCAAACCCTTAACCGAGGAATAGAACGTCTTTCTCATTCCGTTATGCTTTGCTTGCAGAACCCACATCTTACGTTCTTTGTTCCATTTAGGATTAGCCATTCTGCAACCTCTTAAGCATCTCGAAATAGTCCTTTAGTCTTGCTTGGTTCTCTTCGCTCAATTCAGACAGATTGATGTATTCCTGATTAGTGTTCAGATATTGCAGAGGTGTGATTCTGCCCTGACAGAGTTCATCGGTGCTAATGCCGAGTTTACGACAAATCGTGATAACTGTCTCGATGTTTGCACGATTGATACCACGTTTGAATAGGGTGAAGATCGTTGACTGCGTGATGCCGCACTCTTGGGCAAACTTGTTTACCGAGCCGTACTTGTTGATGATTAGTTGACGGAGTTGTTCTTCGATTTCCATACGTTTATATACCTCATTTCCTATAAAGAATATAACCTCTATTTCCCGAATTTTCAATAATGACAAATTTGTTACAAGTTCACGGAATTTCGAAAATAAATATTGATTTTTCGTGATTTAGTGCTAATGTTTAATCAGTTCACGAAATATCGTGAAACTTTCACGAAAGGAGAGAAACAATGTACCCAAACATCAAAGCAGAGTTAGCACGAAAGGATATGACAATCTCCGATTTGTCCGATAAGACGGGAATCAACCTATCAACCCTCTACGGCAAGTTAAAAGGCAGTTATCAGGTCACAGTCCCAGAGGCAATCTCAATCAAGACTGCGTTAGGAGTTGATATTCCGCTCGAAGTCTTATTCGAAAAGAAAGAGGTCAAGGAATGAGGACTAATGCACCGGGAACGATGAGATACCCGTTTTTGTATCAGTCATTCAGGAACGCAGACGAGATCGGAAAAGTAATCAATCGTTCAAGGTCATACGTTTTCAAGGCATTAAAGGTCGGATTCACGGAACAAGAGTTATCAATGCTCAACAAGAGCATAGAAAGGAACGAAAAATGACGATTATCTACATTATCGGTGCAATCGGTGTCGGTTTTATCTTCGGTGCGGTGTTCGAGGCTTTCGTAGACACAAAGCAGATTCGCAGACTTACCGCAAAGAACGTGGAACTTGAAACAGAGAACGTACTTCTTAAGGGCCACGTTAAACCCGAAACAGTCGAGGTTATCCACAGACACGTTATCGACAATAACGCAGTCATAGACGTTGACTATTCGCAGAAGTGGTGAGGGCAGCTTATGAAAGACTTATCAGACATTGTAAAGAAAGTCCTGACTGACCATAAAGATGCAAGGGATTCTGATTTCCGCACGATCGGGTGGGTTATCAAGACAGTAAAGCCAGAAGTTATGGATATGAAACTTTCCCAAGTCTTATGGAATCACAAGGAACTGAACATTCCCTCTTTCGAGACAATCAGGCGAACGAGGCAGAAAGTTCAACACGACAACCCCGATTTGAGGGGAGAGGCATACAACAAGCGTATGGAGAAACAGAAAGATTACATTGACAGATTTGTAATGAACAAAACAGACGATACGAGGTGGGAAATATGACAATCAAAGAAAAGTTAAAGGCAATTCAGGTCAACCTTAAAGCACCGAAGAACCTCTACAACAAGTTTGGTAATTACAGTTACAGAAACGCAGAGGGTATCTGCGAGGCGGTAAAGCCGTATCTGGATAAGAACAATCTGACCCTGATTATCTACGATGAGATCGTTGCGGTAGGTGACAGAGTATACGTCAAGGCAACGGCAAACCTTTTGGATTGTGAATCAGGCGATTCGATTTCCGTTTGTGCTTATGCTCGTGAGGCAGAGGACAAAAAGGGTATGGATTCTGCCCAAGTCACGGGTGCGACATCTTCTTATGCCCGTAAGTATGCCTTGAATGGTCTTTTCCTCTTGGACGATACAAAGGACGTAGATACGGAAGAGTATCAGGCACAGAGCAAAGCAAAGGCAACACCCAAGACAACACCCAAGCAGACCAATTCCACAGTAGCCGAGGCGATAGGCGGTGAACTGCCGTTTGATTTTATGTGAGGCGGCGGCAGATGCAGATTCGCAAAGTACATCTCTTATTCGAACAGTCAGGGACATTCAAGAAAGCCTTTCGCAATTTAGGCATATCTGCCGAAGATTACGACATTCAGAACGAATTTGGAGAGACGGACAATATCACGGATCTATTCGAAGAAATAGAAAGAGCCTTTGACGGGAAAATGAGTGTATTTGACAGTTTCGACAAAAACGACCTTTTATTTGCGTTCTTTCCGTGTATCAG
Organism: Rikenellaceae bacterium; assembly: GCA_045656065.1. GTDB lineage: Bacteria > Bacteroidota > Bacteroidia > Bacteroidales > Rikenellaceae > CAJGBR01. Next base: position 20,807 of record JAZOQL010000195.1, read on the forward strand.
GTTTGAAAATCAAATTATGTTGCATTTCAGAGGACAGGCTTTTCAACAGACAAACTGGACTGACGAGGAAAAGATGCTATACGACATCAAACTGATAAAAGAAGTTCACAAGATGTACGAATTGGTCAACAAAATGTTTATAGTCTGCGTTCGGGGGGGTATCGACTGATTATGGAGAACCCTTATTCCGAAGAACATTTCTTGCGTAGGTATTGGTGCATTGAACCCTCAATCATTGACCGGGACAGAAGATTAAACGGGGACTACTCAAAGAAACCTACACAATTTTGGTTTTTGAATTGTAAACCCGAACAGAATGTCTTATTCGAGGCAATTCCCGATAATTCCATTCTGCCGTTGTTCAACAAGGAATACGGACGTTGGGCATCAATGCGAAAAATCGACTACGAGAAAATGGGTTCTCCAAACGATGAAACGGCAAGATCTATGATTCACCCAGATTACGCAGACCGATTTATCAGGCAATACATATTAGGCGGTGACGATTATGAACAATCTGAAAGCAATAACGGAATCACGGGGAATAACCCCGGTTGAATTATCGAAACAGTCAGGAGTTTCTTTGACAAGGGTACGGCAGCTTATCAAGGAGGGAACGATTGACACGGCGTTTAAGTCAACCCAGAACAAGATTGCAAAGGCATTGGGTTTGACTGTCAAGGAATTAGTCGGAGGTTCAGACACGATGAAAGACAAGATTATCAAGGCAGAGATCGAAAAGGCAACAGAACACCTTGCAAGGCTTGTGAGGAACTATTCAGACGAAGAACTGTATCTGCATATCACGATCTTTTCAAGGGACAAGGAAATCGCAGACGAAGATTACCCGAACGAAGTACCTGATTACTTTTCATATCGTCTTGCAACCCTCACACCCGAAGATGCAGACGGAGATATTGCACAGACCCTTTGCAACGAATCAGGCAGAATCTTTTATTCAGACGTTGACGGGGAATCTTACATCAGAAAGGTAGTTCCGTACAGAAAGGACAGAGAATAATGAGCGACAAGAAATTCTATTGGTTGAAACTCAAAAGGGATTTCTTCAAACGTCACGACATTCATATTCTCAACGGAATGGAATACGGCAGAGAGGTTGTCCTGTTTTACATCAAATTGATGTTGGAGAGCGTAGACCACGAGGGAGAACTGCGGTTCTCCGAAAGACTGCCCTATTCTAACTCGATGCTTGCTAATCTCACCGATACCCCAGAACAGATTGTCGAAACCTCAATGGAGATCTTGCAAGACTTCAAACTTATAGAGATTGACGAGAACGGGACAATCATTCTGCCAAAGGTTATCAATATGATTGATTCTGCATCTGATAACGACAATGCGAACCGACAGAGACGTTTCAGAGCTGCTCAAAAAGACAAATCGTTACGAAATGTAACGGATAGCGTTACGGAAAGTAACGCAAGCGTAACGGATAGCGTTACGAATGATAACGAGAGTATAGAGATTAGAGATAAGAGTATAGAGATTAGAGATTATATAAAGAGAGAGAGTAAAGAGAGAAATAACGCACACTCACTTTTTGTCCCTCCGACCGAAGAAGAAGTCTATCTCTATTGTGAAGAAAGAAACAACGGAATCAATCCGCAAGTATTCCTTGATTACTATACCGCCAGAGGTTGGAAGAACGTCACGGATTGGAAAGCACAAATCAGAGTTTGGGAAAACAGAAAGGACGAAAGTTTATGAACACAGTAATTTTATCAGGCAGAGTAGGAAAGACACCCGAAGAGAGACCGACAAAGTCAGGACAGAACGTAGTCACATTCTCTATCGCTCTTGACCGCAAGGAGAAGTCAGGGGACAAGGTAACGGATTGGTTCTCTTGTACCGCTTTCGGAAAGACGGCAGAGTTTATCAAGACATACGTCCGTCAGGGTTCTGGATTGGAGGTTTGCGGTTCGTTGCAGACAAGATCGTGGACTACGGAGAACGGCGAAAAGAAGTCAATCACTTTCATTATGGTTGAGAAAGTATCATTCCCGGTATCAAGTCCCAAGAAAGAGGAAAGCGGCGAAGTTCCGTTCGAGGTGTGAGTATGAGCAAGATTTCAGATTATGCGATCGAAAGAGACGAGGCTATCGTAAGCTGCATCGAAAATAATTCAGTCGTACCTTTTAAGACCTTTGTCGAAAGGTGGGAAAAGAAAGGAGTATTCCCGTTGTGCTTTGCCTTACCGAGTGACGAAGTCCTTGCAATCAGTATCAGGCAGATGTGCTTGCATTGTAATTCCATTGACCCGATCTACAAGGGAATGGCGGTTGAGTGGTTGACAGAGAACGGACACAACCTTGACTGTTTTTCGGAGGGTTGATTATGGATAAGTCAGTAATCATAACGGCAATTATCTGCGCAACAGTAGTATTCCTTGCAATCTTCGGAGGAAACGGGAAGAAAGGAGACAAGGAATGAGTTATTCGATATATGACAGATTCGGGGACGAAGAACCTTTCGACAACGAAAATGACAGATGTGCGAATTGTATTCACAGAATCTCCAAGAACAGTCCAGAATCAGGTTGTGTCAAGGGTTGCGAACTTTGGGAGTGCAACTACGAAGAAAAGCCGCCTATGACCATTGAAGATGCAATCGAGATCTACTGCAAGAAAATGGAGATTGACTATAAGGGACTGTCAGAGGACGAGGTCGAGGAAATTGACGAGGCACTTGACCTTATCCTTGACAAAGTAAAGGCATACATCAAAAGAGACACGGCAGAGTGGAAAGATTATGTTGACGGGGCAACGGGTATATTGACCGATAAGGGCATCTGCGGTAAGTGCGGAGTAGTCAACTCTTGGAAAACCCCGTATTGCCCGTGGTGTGGCAGACAGATGCAAAACGTCAGGAAAAGAGGTGGGGACGATGCTTAAAGATCTGCCGACACCCGACCCGAAGAAACTGTCCCGTTTTCACGACAATTACTTTGATGCCCTCGTTGACGAGGCACTTGACGAGTTGGAAAAGAAGTCCAGAGCAGAGCCGAAAGGGGGTGACGAGCCTTGAAAGACCAATTTTACCTTTACTTCGAGACGATGCCGAAAGGGACTGCACAACAAAAGGGTGTTATGGTCAGGAACGGCAAGCCGATATTTTACCGAAAGGACAATGTGCAGTCTGCAAGGAATCACTTTATGAGGGCATTGAGACCCTACAAGCCGATTAAACCCTCTGATAAGCCAATAAAGCTGCATCTGTGGTTTGCCTTTGATGTCAAGGACAAAAAGAAATGGGGAAAGTACAAACCCACGATGCCAGATGTGGATAATATTGCCAAAGAATTTATTGATTCTTTCGTAAAGGTAGGCTACATCGAGGACGATGCACAGATCTGCCGATTATCCGTAGATAAGACCTACGCAGAGAACGCAAGTATCTTGGTCGTGTGGGAGGAAATCAACCAATGACAGATAAACAGTATTACGCAGACCAATGGTTATGCCGAATGTGGGACGTTGACAAGGAAATCGAACAGTTGGAGTTTCGCAGAGAAAAGATTGTCTGTTCTCTGTCAGGCATAGGAAAGTACGATTCCAAGTCCGTTCCCGGTGGCAACGACAACAACCCGACAGAATCCAAGAACATAGAATTCAGTCTGTTATCCGAAAAGATTGACAAGCTGCAAAACAAACTGTCTTTCGAGAACACAAGGACGATCGGAGTAATAAGTCAGGTTGACGATTCCAAGATTAGAGGAATGTTATACGGACATTACATCAATCGTCTGTCTTGGAAGAAAGTCGGAGAACAATACTATTATGGAAAGTCCAGAACATACGACTATCGTGCAAAGTGCCTTGATGCCGTATGCGAATTTGTACCGAAAGAGGTGATTGTATGAACAACGACCTGATAAGCCGTGAGGCTTTGAAAAAGGTGTTATGCGAAGAATATGAGGCAAGAGAGCATTATATCGGTGAAAAAATGTTAGAGGCTATCGACAATGCCCCGACAGTTGAACCCGTTAAACAATGTAAATATTGCAAGCATTGTGGTAATGAAGATTATTGCTCAAATTGTCATTCAGATCATTCATTATTTGAATATTATGAAAGACCGAAAGGCGGTAAAGAATGAACAACGATTTAATCAGCCGTGAGGCTTTGAAAAAGGCAATTAAAAATTCGTTTAAGCATAATCTTAATGGTTATGACGCACTTTTGATTAGTGAAATAGACGAGTTTATCAACAATGCCCCGACAGTTTGTGGTAATAACCCGAAGTGGTGCGAGAGTTGCGTATCAAAAGGCAAATGTGCAAGCACAAGACCAAAAGGCGAGTGGAAAACTAATTTGACAACGGGTGATATATTTTGTTCGTGTTGTAAAGAAGTGAGGCGAGATACACGAATTAAGCATATTAACTTTTGCAATAGTTGTGGTGCAGATATGAGAGGCGGTGCGGAATGAGATTGATTGATGCCGATGCTTTGAAAGAGAAATTAAAGCCTTGTGAGGCAGATGTTTGTGAGTTTTCTTGTGAGGATTGCCATTTTAGAGTTGTTACCGCAGAAGATATCGACAATGCCCTGACAGTTGCGGTTAATTGCAAAGATTGTGATGGGTATGAAGCAGGATATTCATCAGGGTTAAAAGATGCAGAAATACCGCAAGGCGATATTTTTCCTATGGAAATTGTTGCAGGTAAATGCCCTATTGAGGTTGGTGGAAATTGTCCGTTGAAACCGCAAGGCGAGTGGGAAAGGCTAAATAATATTAAATGCAAGTGTTCAAAATGTGGTTTTGCTTTTGACGATTATGGAATTTTATTTAACTTTTGCCCTAATTGCGGTGCAAAAATGAAAGGCGGTGCGGAATGACAAACGCAGAGAAATATTACGAGATCTTCGGGGTTGAACCTGATACGAGCGGGTGTCCTACGGAAAGATGCAGTAATTGTCCTTTGAGACAATGTTCCAAGATAGCCGAGGACACGGGAATAAAGATTACGGAAGTTGTAAAAGCGTGGTGGAAAAGCGAATACAAAAAACCCGAAAACAAATAATCGGACTGTATCGGAAACAATCGGACATTCTTTAATGATAATATGCTATCAGGAAAAGCAGTTAAGAACACGAGTTCCTTGTAATATCACCATACGATTGAACCTGATTTCCTGATTCGTTCTTGATTGTTCTATTATTCCACCTTTGAAGAACACCCTGACAAATGTCGGGGTGTTTCTTTTGGTACATAAGGAGTATCGAATGAGCAACACGAAGAGTAGGTCAGGCAGTAAATGGAGAAAGATTCGGTTGCTTGCTTGGAACAGAGACCGAAAGATAAGAGCAGTCTGTCATATATGCGGAGAACCGATTGATTATTCGATACCCGCATCGTCTGCACCTTTAGCGTGGGAACCAGACCACATTCTGCCGTTCTCAATAGCACCCGAAATGGAACTTGACCTGAACAATATCAAGGCAAGCCACAAGAGATGCAACAGACAGAGGGGTAACGGAACGAATAACGACATAGGGAAAAGAAGTCGGATTTGGTGAGCAAGGGTATGGCTTGTCAATCTTGGGAAATATCCGAAAGGTGACAG
>JAZOQL010000196.1:0-2062 GCA_045656065.1 Rikenellaceae bacterium
GCAATGTGTGGCGGAAATTCCCAGCCAAACATCAATACTTTCATATCTTATCTTTGGTTATATTCTATCATTCGTTGGATTTCGAGTATTGCAGCGACGCTCCACGCCTGAGATATTGCGCCTCGCTGACTGTGCGGAGCATCTCCATCATAGATTTCAGCCAATGTTGCTATCCCATAGGAGTCGATGTCGGGCTGAAAGTTTTGTATAATTCTTTTGGCTTCGGGTATGAACTCTGCACCATTGAGTCGGAATCGCGCCCTGACATAGTGTTCGAGTAACCACACCCAGACCGTACCGTTGTGGTAAGCGCGGTCACGCTGAGTCTGGTCGCCAACGTAGCGGCCGCAATAGAGAGGATTGTCAGCAGACAGACTGCGCACCCCCTTAGGCGTGAGCAACCTATCGCGCACAGTGTTCAGCACCGACTCAATCTGGCCACTATCGAGCATCGTGTAGGGCAACGACGTGGCAATAATCATATTCGGTCGAATAAATGTATTTTTTTCATCTGCATTTACAAAATCACACAAGTAACCAAGTTCATCAGACCAGAACTGCCTTAAAAACGATTTTTTGACCTTTGCCGCCAATGCCTTCAGGCGGTGCATCAGAGGGTATTCTCGATGTAGTTCGGTCTTGTCCATCAGATAACAAATGGCATTGTACCACAGAGCATTAATCTCGACGGCCATTCCATTTCGGGGAGTTACTGGCTGACCATCAACTACGGCATCTTGCCAGGTCAGAGCCAACTGCGGGGATTGAGTTTCAATCAGTCCGTCGTCGTTCATCTTGACTATCCCGTTCAGGCAGCCCGATGCGTAACTTTCAACAATCTGTTTCATAGCCTCAGAGTATCTTCGCCAGACCGAAGGCGAATCGAGTCGCGTGTCGAGCTGTTGCAGCGCGTGGAAAAACCACAACGGCGCATCTACACTATTATACGAATCGGCAGTATTGGGAAAAAGTCCGTTATGCAACTTTGCCACCATCGAGTCGAGAATGTCAAGGTAGGGCTGGATATCATCGCGCCACATCATCAGTCCCGGCAGCGAAATAAACGTATCTCGCCCCCACGAATCAAACCAATGCCAGCCTGCAATTATTTCGCATTCATTCTGGCGCCTAACTACGAATTGCTCGGCAGAGTATCTCAGACAACTGATAAAGTCGCTATCCCGATTTCTGTTTTTCAATTCATAGACAAACCCCGGTTCAATCATCGCACACTCCTCCTCTTTGGTGCTGCAGGAGAATATTACCGACTCGCCATAATATAGTCTGACATCAAAGTGTCCGTTGCAAAGTAAATCCTCTTGCCACTCGTATCCCCTCTGGCGTTCACACTCATAGCAGACTCCATTCAACCAGAAGGGCTCGTAGTGGTAATCAGATTTCAGATTTGTCTGCATATACAGCCACGGGAAATTTTCGTATAATCTGCACTTTACGCCTCCGACAATGGGATAATAGCCCACATCGGCGAAAATATTTCGACAGGTCAGGCTGTGTGCATCACGGAATGCCATCAGCGGTTTCAGGCGCAGCGTGATGTAACTATCGGCTCTGAGCAGCGTGTAGCGAATCATCACCGTATCCTGATTGTGAAATTTCAGCAGCTCCTTTTTCAGTGTGAATTGTTCGCACTCAAAGGTAGTCGTAGGCACAGGAAAATACTCAAAATCACTGATATACTGCGCACCGTTGCTGGTATGATTTTCTGCGGTAAGTGTCGAGAGTTCAAAAATCCTTCCGCAGGTTTCAACCTGTTCAATCATTGTAGACAGCAGAACGTGGCGTCGCCAGCCAAACTTCTCAATGGGAGAGACCACGAGTCCGTGATATTTGCGCGTATTGCAACCGCACAGAGTCGTGGAGGTGTAACCGCCCTGTGAGTTGGTGAGCAGGATTTCGCGTTCGGTGTCGTAATCTTGTGATTTTAAAGAGTTTTTATCAAAATAGAGCATCGTTCTTTTCTGTTGATTAATTGAAAAGAATGTGCAATTATTTTGCCAAAGATAAAAATAGGAAATGTATGGGTACAAAAAAAGGGTAAGCT
>JAZOQL010000197.1:0-8622 GCA_045656065.1 Rikenellaceae bacterium
GCTTGTGCGAGTGTGGTTACGGCCAGAGTCTTTGCAAGTCCCGGAACACCCTCGAGCAGTATGTGTCCATTAGACAATAATCCAATTAACAAGCTGTCGGTCAGATGTTTTTGTCCGATGATAACTTTGTTCATCTCGATATTCAGAATGTCTACAAACGAACTTTCTCGTTCGATTCGTTCGTTAAGCTCCTTAATGTTGATAATTTCGCTCATAGTTTATCTTTGTAATTTTTGATTATTATCATTGTTATAACGACTCTTTTTGAGTCTGAAAAATCGCCACTAAATTAGTAAAAATTATTCAAATTGTTGCTCCTGTTCTCTGATTTTTATTGAAACAAAAAACGTTTGTGCTTAAGTGTTTATTGTAGAACTGCATTTTTTTGTTCGAAAGTTGTCGGCGGGTGTGTGTAGTTGGATATTTTTGACTAACTTTACAGCCTATACTTTAAAATAAATTGAAGAAATGGCACTTGATTCTTTACTTACAAAAACTCAGCCGTTGTTGTCAGATTCGCTCTCGATTAAGGAGAGTCTGGCTCAGCGTGCCGAGCAGCTCGCTGCAATCGACTTCGGCGAGGTTCTGACTACGCTCATCAATCAGGGTAGTCGCGTTGTTCTCAACATTATCGTTGCGCTGGTCATCTACTACATCGGTCGGTGGATAATCAAACGCGTAGTGAAAATTATCGAAAAAGTATGCGACAAAAAAGATGTCGAAATTTCGCTTAAGAAATTTTTGCTCAACTTGGCACGCGCGGTGATGTACATCTTGCTGGTGACAGTGATTGTCGGACTCATCGGTCTGAATATGTCTTCGTTTATCGCCATTTTTGCTTCGGCTGGTTTGGCTGTAGGTATGGCTCTGAGCGGTACGTTGCAGAACTTTGCCGGCGGAGTGATGATTCTTGCGTTCCGCCCATTCAAGGTCGGCGACTTCATCGAGGCGCAAGGTCAAGCTGGTACCGTTAAAGAGATTTCCCTCTTCAGTACAATCATCAATACCTTAGATAATAAAACTATCATTGTTCCCAATGGAGGACTCTCAACGGGCATCGTGAATAACTACTCGAAGGAGCCTATTCGCAGAGTCGACCTTACAGTGTCAATATCTTATGGTGATGATTATCAGTTGGCTCGCAGCGTGATTATGGAACTTATCGAGTCTGACCAGAGAATCAAACAGACTCCTGCACCATTTGTCGGACTCTCTACGCTGAATCAGAGTTCAGTCGATTTGGCAGTGTTGCTGTGGGTTGATGCTGCGGATTATGCCGGAGTGAAATTCTCGATGAACGAGCGCATCTACAAAACTCTGCCCGAACGAGGATTGAACTTCCCATATCCTCACTTAGATGTAAATATACTAAATAAATAGATGTGTTATGGTTGTTTTAATAGTTTTAGGTTTGCTGTTATTGGCCGGTTGTATTTGGCTTGTGGTTTATTGCTTTAAGCACGCTAAAGAGCAGCGCGTTTACGGAGTGATAGGCAGCTTTGTTTTGTTGACTATACTCGGTTGTTTGGCTACGGCAATATACTTTACGGTCATAGATAAACCTGCCGTTAAGAAAGGTGGTCCAAAAATGATTTCCATTCAACGTTAAAATGTGAAAAAGACGTCACCCCTCGGGTGACGTCTTTTTTTATCTCAAGGATTTGAATTTGAGGATAATATCTCGGATATTTCCAAAACTTTTTTCGGCGTAACGCTCAATGTCAGTAAGCGGAATCCAACGCACCTCGGAAATTCCCTCTTCGGTTTGAGGTGTGAAATTTTGTTGCTCGTGTAAAGACATTCCGTACCAATGTGTAGTCTTTAGTCTGAAATGCGAATCCCACGGGTAGATGTGGTGAGTCTCAGCAATTTTTTCGCCAAGAACTACCCCCGATATTCCACACTCTTCGCAGACCTCTCGCACTGCACAATGGGCAATCTGCTCGCCCTCTTCGAGGTGGCCTTTGGGCAGATCCCAGATGCCGTTGCGCTTAATCATCAGTATGTTATCGTTGCACTCGACTACGCCCCCTGCAGCCGAAACAGACTCGAATTTGGTGGCTACCTGCTGAAAAATTATCTCGGGTTCGGACGTAATCAGACACACAGACTTGTTATTCTCGATAAAATTCAACATCTTTGCACTATCTTTTGTGATGAATTCGTTTATCTCTGCGACGGTGCAGCTCAAAACTGCGCGGTCGGATATGAACAAACAGTGTGAATTGTAATAAATTTTATACATAAAACTAATTGTTATGACTCAGTCGAAAAAAAATGTCGCAAGCAGTCTGCTTAAAATTAATGCAGTGAAACTCAGCCCCGAGGCTCCGTTTACTTGGGCTTCAGGTTGGCACTCTCCAATCTATTGCGATAACAGAAAAACACTCTCTTATCCCGAAGTCCGTCGGCAAATATACGAAGAATTTGCTTCGCTTATAGCCGAAAAATATCCGGAAGCTGAACTTATTGCTGGCGTGGCTACCGGCGCAATCGCTCACGGTGTGCTCGTAGCAGAAAAAATGAACAAACCGTTTATCTATGTTCGCAGCGCTCCGAAGAGCCACGGTTTGACAAACCAAGTGGAAGGTTTTTATCAGAAGGGTCAGAAAGTTGTGGTTATTGAGGACCTCGTTTCGACAGGCTCAAGCAGTTTGAATGCCGTTGAAGCTCTTCGCGATGCAGGTTGTGAAGTGCTGGGTATGGTGGCAATCTTTACTTACGGATTCCCACAAGCAACAGAAAATTTTGCAAAAGCAAATGTCGTGCTCGATACACTGACCGACTACGGCACAATGATCGAAATGGCCGTAGAACAAGATTACGTTAAAGAAAATCAGTTGGATACGCTGAAACAATGGCGACTCCAACCCGAAACCTGGGGTCGTTAGCAGTATGGCAGACGTTGAAAAATATGAGAGCCATCAGGTTGTGATCAGAAAACCTGAATCGCTCATATATACAGTGTTGTCCGATTTCAAAAACTTCTCGCCGGCGCTCGAAGGTAAGGTGGAAGATTGGAAAGTTGAAGGTGATAGTTGCTCGTTTAAGGTTAAAGGTATTACGGCCGGAATGAAAATCGTAGACCGAATTCCGTCGAATACAATCAAAATCGAAGGCGACCAAAGTTCGCCAATGCCATTTACGTTCTGGATTCAACTCAAACAAGTCTCAGTTGATGATACCCGTATGAGACTTACGTTGCATACAAAACTCAATATGATGATGAAGATGATGTTGGGTAAAAAATTGCAGGAGGGAATCAATAAAATGGCCGATTCAATAGCCGAATCGTTCAACAGATTTTAACCCTAAAAGGGGATAAATGAAAAAAAATTGTTGCTAATTTTGGAAAAACCAAAAGAAGTATGTACCTTTGCGTGCCCATAAAGAATGGGTAGTCGGATCAAAACAGACTATTAAAGTATTAACTAAAAGGTAAAAACAGTGGAGTCATTAAGCTACAAAACCGTCTCTGTTAACCCACAAACTGCGAAAAAAGAGTGGGTTGTTATCGACGCAACAAATGCGCCGGTCGGACGGCTTGCCGTTGCAGTAGCAGATATTCTGCGCGGTAAGAACAAGCCCTGTTTCACTCCTCACACAGACTGCGGTGACAATGTTATCGTAATCAACGCTGAAAAAGTGAGACTCACGGGTAAGAAAATGACCGACAAGGTTTATGTGCACTATACCGGTTATCCGGGAGGACAACGTTTCGCACGTCCGGTAGATATGCTCAAACGTAAACCTTCGTTTGTCGTAGAACACGCAGTAAAGGGTATGCTGCCCAAAACTCGTCTCGGAGCTGCACAGTTCCGTAACTTGAAAGTGTACGCAGGCGCGGAACACCCGCACGCTGCTCAGCAACCCAAAGAAATCAAACTTAACGAAATCAGGTAATGAGTACTGAAGTTGTAAACACCGTAGGTCGTAGAAAAGCTGCTGTAGCAAGAGTCTATGTGAAGGCCGGTGAAGGTAAAGTTACAATCAACAAAAGAACCATCGAGGAGTACTTCCCGCTGGAAATCCTGCGCTATGTAGTAAAACAACCAATGTTGGTTACTGAAACTGTAGGAAACTTTGACGTAACTATCACCCTCGACGGTGGTGGTATCAAAGGCCAAGCTGAAGCAGCTCGTTTGGGTATCGCTCGTGCTCTGTGTCAAATCAATCCGGAATATCGTCCTATCTTGAAGAAGAACGGATTTATGACTCGTGACCCGCGCGAAGTTGAACGTAAGAAACCAGGTCAACCCGGAGCACGCAGAAGATTCCAATTCAGCAAACGTTAATCGACTGAATCCGGAGAATTTTGCACAAGCGGCGTAATCAAAAAACTCTCGAGACTTTCAAAAATTGAGGCTACTCGATTGTTGCCCCGCTTGCGAAAAACCGCAGGACCGCACAAGGTGCGCTACCGTGCGAGTTGAAAATGAGTGAACCTTCGGGCGCAGAATCATAGCCCGTCTTGTGGCTGTGTGTTGCCCACCGAGCGGTTCCAAAAGAAAAAAAAAGACAAAAATGGCAAGAACAGATTTTAATCAATTGCTCGAAGCTGGTGTTCACTTTGGACACCAAAAACGCAAATGGAATCCCAAAATGGCTCCATATATCTTTATGGAAAAGAACGGGATTCATATTATTGACCTGCACAAGACAGTAGTCAAGTTGGACGAGGCTGCAACCGCAATGAAACAAATCGCAAAAAGTGGTCGCAAGATCTTGTTCGTAGCTACTAAAAAGCAGGCTAAGGACATCGTTGCTGAAACAGTAACACGCATCGCTATGCCGTACGTTACAGAACGTTGGCCGGGTGGTATGCTTACAAACTTCCCAACAATACGTAAGGCCGTTAAGAAAATGGCTGCTATCGAAAAGATGGCTTCTGACGGTACTTATGACAACTTCTCAAAACGTGAAAAATTGCAAATTTCACGTCAGAAGGCTAAACTTGAAAAGAACCTCGGTTCTATCGCGGATATGGCTCGTCTGCCAGCTGCACTGTTCGTAGTAGACGTTCAGAAAGAAGCTAACGCAGTTCGCGAAGCTAAACGATTGAATATTCCGGTGTTTGCTATGGTTGTTACTTGCTGTGATCCGACAGATATCGACTTCGTAATTCCAGCAAACGACGATGCCGCTAAGTCAATCGCTTTGGTTCTCGATGTGTGCTGCGGCGCTATCGAAGAAGGTCTGGCTGAACGCAAACTCGAAAGAGAAAAAGAGGCTGCAAATGAAGCTGCTGCTCCGAAGAAAGACGCTCCGAGAAAACGCACTGTGAAAAAAGAACGCGTTGCTAAGAGCGAAGAGGTGAAAGAAAATGCTGAAACTGAAGCATAGTTAAATAGATTATATTCTATTGAGGGACTCCTTCCGTAACTACGGAAGGAGTTTTTTGTTTATATGTTTCGGGTGTGGGGCAGAGGATTGGAGTAATTTTGGAATCAAATATTAGTTAACACCACGTTGTCAAAATTGTGATATATTTGAACGTAAATTAATGATTTTATGGTCGATATAGAACAAACTGTTTATAAAAAATTAGCAGAACAAATTGCTGAAAATTTGCCGGACAGTGGTTTGTTGAATAGTACATTCAGGATTGATATCCCGGAGCAGGCTCTTGAGGTGAAACTCTGTTTGTCGGCAGTTGTGTGCTCGAGAGAGATTGTGCCGATTTGGTGGGAGTGTCAGACAATTAACCGAGGTGTAGTTGAAGATAACTGCTTCAGTTGGAGCGAGTTGTGTCCATTTTTGAAAGAATTGAGCATTGGTCAGGGGAGGGGTGAAGATGTGTAAGAATCGAGATGGATTGGTGGCTCAGGTGGTAGAACTCGCCGAAAAAAAATATTCCAAAACCGAAATCTCGAAACGTGCCGGAGTCTCGAGAACAACTGTTAGTCGTTGGTTGAAAAATGTGGAAAATGGGTCGCAAAAACTGACCAATGAACAGTCAGAGTCGCTGTTGGTCGAGTCGCTAACTGCTCTGCGTCAGAAGGTTAAGGGATTTCAGATGCTTGAGACCAAGACTACCTATGTGCAGGGTACGGATAACCTGATGAAGATTAAAGAACGGGTCGAGGTGATAAAAGATGTAGCTCCGGATTTGTCTGCAATTATTTTTGTGTTGACAAACAGAGCTCCGTCTGAATGGCGCCAAAAGCCTGAACCTGAGGTGAATAGTGCGGAGCAGGAGTGCTCGGTACCCGACCTTTCGGCACTTTCCGATCAGACCTTGAACGAACTTCTCAATACCTTTAGCAATGGGCAAAAATGAAAAAATCTGATAATTTGAATCTGCCAACCAAGTCGGCAGTCGAGGCAGAAATTGCCCGCCGTTCGCTCGCTGGATTTGCTCGAATTAATCAGCCAACATTCGAATTGACAGAGTTTCATCGCAACTATTATGCTGTGTTAGAACTGTTTGCAAAGGGCGTAATCAAAAAGTTGATAGTCTCGATTCCTCCTCAACACGGAAAATCATTGGGGTCGTCGATATTGTTGCCTGCGTATATGTTGGGGTTGAATCCCGATTTGAAAATCTGCATCGCCTCATACTCGCTGTCGCTGGCTGCGAAGTTCAACCGCAGCGTGCAGCGATTGATTGCTTCAAACAAGTATGGCAGAATATTTCCTCAGACGCGAATCAAATCGGGACAGGCTGAGCGTGAGTATGTTAGGACGGCAGAAAACTTCGATGTGGTGAATCACGCGGGCGGACTGCTGAGCGTGGGGCGCGAGGGTGCTCTGACCGGAAATCGAGTAGATGTGATGATTCTTGATGATATTTATCGAGATGCAATGGAGGCTAATTCGCAGATTATCAGAAAGAACGCCTGGGAGTGGTATACCTCTGTGGTGAGAACCCGATTGCATAATGACAGTGCCGAGCTGATTGTGTTCACTCGCTGGCATCGTCAGGATATTGTCGGAATGATTGCTGAGCACGAACCTGTGGTGCAACTGAAATCGCTGTCCGAAAAATTTGATCCTAAAAAGTGGTATGTGCTTAATTTTAAGGCGATTAAAGATGATGAGCCATTTGAGTTGGATATGCGCTCGAGGGGCGAAGCTCTGTGGGAAGAGCGGCATAGTTTCGAGTCGTTGGATATAAAACGTCGTCTCGATCCACATATTTTTGAGTCGCTCTATCAAGGCAATCCAATCTCGGTTGAGGGGTTGTTGTATGGTGATAATTTTAAGACTTACAGCCAGTTGCCAGAAAATATTCACAGGCGAGGCTCGTATACCGATACAGCCGATACGGGCGACGATTTTTTGTGTTCGGTGTGCTATGTGATTGATAGCGAGAAAGTAATATATGTAACCGATGTTGTGTTTACCCGTTTGGGTATGGAGGTGACCGAAAGTGCCGTAGCTGCTATGTTGAGCCGAAATCAGACTCGAAAGGCGTGGATTGAGAGCAATAATGGTGGCCGCGGTTTTGCTCGCAGTGTTCAGTCGCTTGTGCCAGAGTGTGATGTGGAGTGGTTCTTTCAGAGTGCAAATAAGGAGTCAAGAATCCTAACAAACTCAACATCAGTGCTCAAGCATATACGAATGCCGCAAGATTGGGCTGTGAGATGGAGCGAATTTCATCAGGAGTTGACTCTGTATCGTCGCACATTCCGCGCCAACCGAAATCACGATGCTGCCGATGTGCTGACCGGAATCATTGAGCGCGAAATATTTTCGGCTAAGCGTTCAGCACTCGGAGCAGTGGGATTTACGCGTTGAAAATTAAAATGGTGATTCATCGAAACCGTCGGAGTTCATATTCGAATCGATGATTTTCACCCGGCCGTTAGACGAGATGTCGCCTCCCTGCATAAGAATCGAATCGAGCGAGCCGCCGTCCCAATCGCTAAATTTTGCCAGATTTTTGCGGAATCGCATCTTGATTGTGTCCGTAGCGCCGTTACGGTGTTTTGCGAAAATAATCTCAGCGAGCCCGTCTGTCGAATTCTGATTTTCGTCTTCACGCAAACCATAATATTCTGGACGGTGGATAAATGCCACGATATCAGCATCTTGTTCGATTGAACCAGATTCGCGCAAGTCTGACAATTGTGGTCTTTTGTCGGTACGTGCCTGAAGCCCGCGATTGAGCTGAGATAGTGCCAAAATTGGTACGTTCAGCTCTTTTGCGATGGCTTTCAGGGCTCGAGATATTGAGGCTACCTCTTGTTCGCGATTGCCTTTTGTTTCGTTGGCTCCGGTCATAAGTTGCAGGTAGTCAATGATTATCACATCTATATCGTGAATGGCTTTCAGTCTGCGCACCTTTGAGCGGAACTCATAAATCGACAGTGACGGAGTGTCGTCAATGAAGAGTTTTGCATCTGAGAGCGGCTGCAACGATTTTTCGAGATGAGCCCATTGGTCTTGCGACAGTCGGCCGTTTTTTATCAGGTTTGAATCCAATTCAGATTCTGCTACCAACAGACGAGTCATAAGCTGTATGTTGCTCATTTCAAGCGAGAAGAAGGCTACGGACTTTTTGAATTCGATTGCCATATTGCGAGCCAATGACAACACAAACGCAGTCTTACCCATTGACGGACGAGCGGCGATGATAACCAAATCCGAGGGTTGCCAGCCTGAGGTCAGTTTGTCGAT
>JAZOQL010000198.1:0-5380 GCA_045656065.1 Rikenellaceae bacterium
GCTTTTACTGCGAGGTCTAAGTTGGCAATAGGTTCGGTCGTAACGTCACCTTTTCCTTTTCTAATTGTCGTGAAACCTGTTACTTGAACCTTTTCTTGATTAGCATTCTTTGACGTAATCACAAGCACTCCGTTAGCAGCCTTTTCGCCATATTTGTTTACAGCCTCCTCGCCTTTAATGAGTTTCAAACCCTCAACACAATTGGGATTCAAACCGTTAAATTCCTCAATCGAAATCTCCTTGCCATCCAAAATAAAGAGCGGCTTTTCTGCAACAGGTATTGCTTCAACCTTCATTCCGGCAAGTTCAACGCGAGGATAACTCATTTGACTACCTCTGTGATAAACATCCAGCATTTCAACGCGAGGTGAATTTTCGCGCTTAATCTGATTGAGAACCTTCATCACAGTTTGCGCATCTTCGGCAGAAAGTCCTTTTGTGTCAACTTGTTTCAGTTCTTTGATAACCTTTACTGCCTCGTCAGACAACTTGTTTTGAGCATTTGTTGCAGTTGCGCCTACGCAGAAGACTGCCAACAGCGCGAGTTTTAAAAATCGGGTCTTCATAGTTTATGTATGTTTAAAAATTACTCATTTGCAAAACTATAAATTAATTTGTGGAAATCCAAATAAAAACCAATAATTTTTTTATAGGTTTATATTTATAATTCGTAATTAATGTTCACCTTTTGTTTAGCACGGTCGGCGCTCTTTGGCACCTCGATGCGGAATGATACCTGATTGCCCTTTTGTTTGAACTTGGTCACTCTCGGCGTAGTCGACTTCTCTACCTTAATGGTTTCCATAATATGAACCATATCATAACCTTGAGCGTTGTACTTGGCAAGAGACTCCTTATCATTAAACACTTTAGTTTTAAATCCACGGCTGTTACCTCTTACAGCCATCATATCCCAATACTCTGACGATGTAATTTCTCGACCGTCCAATATATATTTAATACGAACCTGTTTCGCACCTCCTCTTGTCATCATAGAAATATCCATAGGATTTTCCGCTGTTCCAACTCGCGCTTCACCTTTTTTTGCTGGGTCTGCGAATTTAACGTTTGAAGCTGGAGACTTCTCAGTAGACTTCTTATCTTTGATAGTTTCCATAACCCACACCATATCATAACCCTGAGCGTTGTATTTCGCAAGAGATTCCTTGTCTCGTAATGTCTTATATTTAGCACCATCATTACCTCTCATCTGCGATACTCTGCTATACTCTGACGGGGTAACTTCACGACCATCAATTACGTGTTTAACTCGTATCGGCTTCACTCCCATACCGCTTGACATATCAAAAACCATTGGTTTTCCCTTCGAACCAAGTTTCGCTTCACCATTTTTCGCCGGTGTAGCAGGAGCCTTTGCTTCGCCTACCGCAGTTATAGCAACAAAGTTATCGCTGTGTTGTTTTTTAATCTGATTGAGAACCTTCAACGCCGTTTGAGCCTCATCTGCAGAAAGTCCCTTTGTATCAACTTGTTTCAACTCTTTGATAACCTTTACTGCCTCTTCAGACAATTTAGTTTGAGCATTTGTCACAGCTGCGCCTACGCAGAAAACTGCCAACAGCGCGAGTTTAAAAAATCGGGTCTTCATAATTTATGTATGTTTAAAAATTACACTTTCGCAAAACTATAAATTAGTATGTAAAAATCCAAATAAAAATCTGACAAAAAAGATTAGTCTATTACGATTTCAAATTGGTCGTAACTTGCCGTGCGCCACGCCATACTCTGAGTACGCCTTGATTGCGCAAAAAACGGAGAAAATGTCCTTACACCTATGGTCTTTCCATCGGATTTGAATTCAAGTATTCTCAACCAGCCATCGCCGCCATTGCCATTCCAGCTGCCGTCGCCGTGCTGAGAGTTGAACATCATCTGCACAACGTTGTGACCGTCGGCAGCCTTGTCCTCGCGATAGGAAACCGTAGGCTGATAATCGACCTTATTCAAATCTCTCAGATTCGCAGGCTCGCCCGAGTGTCCACACAATACCATATAAATATTCTTGGACGGATAGATTAACTTATCCCAGATGGCCTGTGCCCAATTTCTCGGAGTCAATTTGTAATTCTCAGTCACATATCTTTCGCCTTTGGTGTTGAGGAACGAGTGTATCAGAATAAACACCTTGTGATTTCTGAATCGCGGCGACTCAATCAACTGACGCGCCCACTCGAGCGCCTCATCACGCGGAGCAAACTCAAACGCGATAACCAACATTCGTCCCCACGCTCGGTCCACGAACTCAAAGGCAGCATTCTCCATAGTGTGAATACCCTGATAGTTCGTACCCGTAGAGACCAACACATCTGCCAGAGTCGAGTTGCGCTCAGGGTAGATATACTCTGGCATCATCGAATATCTGTACTCGGCAGCAATGTGTCCCAAATCGTGATTGCCCTGACACACAATATAGGGAAGTTTATTATCCAATCGAGACAACCCGCGCGAAACAGCTTCCCACTGCTGACGCGAAGTTTGATCACCGTTGTTGTAGCGCTCGGGCAGAGGTTTTGAAATGAGCTTGTTGTTCTGTTCGACCATATCGCCTGTGAACAACACTGCCTTAATGTTCAGCCTTCGAGCATTCTGTGCAATCCACGCCGTCTGAAACTCAAACAGCGGCTGGTTCATCGCAAACTTCACATAGGCCTGAGGGTCGGCAACCATAATCATAGAGAACGATTTCGGATCCTCAAGAGTTGGATAATACACAGTTTCGGGTCCACGACTCTGAGCAAAAATAAAATTACAGCAAAAAAGAGAAATGAGCAGGGCGATTTTTTTCATAACAAAATTCTGAATAAATTGGTGAATAGCACAATAGTACAACGAAAAAAAAGAGGAATTATTATAAAAATAAATCCTCTTTTCAATACTTAAACTCAATTACTTGCAAGCAGCGCTCAGTCTTTCGAACAACTCATCAATCTTGTTGAACATATCGTTGCGCAGTGCAACATAATGTTTGCGAACAAGTGAACGATTCTTAGGTTCAGCCGGATTGTTAGCACGATCAACAAGTTCGTTGCGCAATTCAACAGCGTCCTCGATTATTGAGAATATTTCCGCACGACCCTTTTCCGGGTGGAAATACAGACAAGTGTAGCAATTAGAAATAACTTCGCTTACCAAATAATCAATGTCTTTTTTTGTGTCTCTCAGTTTAGTCATAACTGTAATTTTAAATTAGGTTAACATCTACAAAGGTAAGAAAAATTATCTAATTGTTAGATTTTTTTTCAATAATTTATAGTTTTTATCAAAATATTGATTATCTTTGCTCTTGCAACTATCACTGAATAAGTGTGCTCAGTTGCGAAAAAATATGCCTAAAGTTGAGTTGTATGTGGGTTGGGGCTATATTAGGCCATTGTGTGGAATCAAATTTATGTTGAAATATATTTGAAATATATTGATTGTTTAACCCAAAAAAGATGCATTATGCAAGAATTATTAAGCAACATCAAGGCTGAGATTGAAACATTCACTCTCAATGCAGACCTTCAAGCTAATAAAGGTAACAAAGCTGCTGGTACTCGTGCTCGCAAAGCTGCTTTGGAACTCTCTAAGATGTTGAAGGAATTCAGAAAAGTATCGGTTGAAGAAGCTAAAAAATAGTTTTTTTGTAATAAGACTTTTCGAATACAATTAATGCCTGTCCCAAAATCACTGGATAGGCATTTTTTTCATACACTCATTTATTATATTTTTACAACTCACCAACTTTAACATACTAATAATCAGAGCCCTAAAATAAAAAAAAACTTTGTTGGTAGATTTACTGTGAAAAAAATAACACTGCGAGGTGGAAAATCTAAAAAAAAAATGTTAACTTTGTGCGAATTTGCGACTAATGTCAAGGAATTACATAATAGAAAGCAATAAATAACAAAAGTTTATGAAAAACATCGATTTGAGCAAGTACGGGATTTGCGATGTAAAAGAAATCGTTTACAATCCCTCTTATGAACAACTCTTCGAAGAAGAGATGAATCCTGCGCTGACAGGCTTTGAAAAAGGTAAACTGACCAAATTGGGCGCAGTTTCAGTTGATACAGGTGTATTTACAGGTCGCTCACCTAAAGACAAATACATCGTTATGGACGAAAACACCAAAGATACAGTTTGGTGGACTTCAGAACAAGCTAAGAATGACAACAAACCTATCTCTCCGGAAGTATGGGCAAGCCTGAAGAAGTGCGTTGCTGACCAATTGAGCAACAAACGTCTGTTCGTTATGGATACATTCTGCGGTGCTAACCCTGACACAAGAATGAAGGTTCGTTTCATCGCTGAAGTTGCTTGGCAAGCACACTTCGTAAAGAATATGTTCATTCGTCCGACTGAAGAAGAATTGGAAACTTACGGCGAACCTGACTTCGTAGTTCTGGCTGGTTCATTGACTACAAACCCGAACTGGAAAGAACAAGGTTTGAACTCAGAAAACTTCGTAGCGTTCAACATCACTGAACGTATGCAGGTTATCGGCGGTACTTGGTATGGTGGCGAAATGAAGAAGGGTATGTTCTCAATGATGAACTACTTCCTGCCGTTGAAGGGTATTGCTTCAATGCACTGCTCAGCAAATATGGGTAAAGATGGCGACGTAGCTATCTTCTTCGGTTTGTCAGGTACAGGTAAGACTACATTGTCTACAGACCCGAAACGTCAGCTCATCGGTGACGACGAACACGGCTGGGACGATGCAGGTGTATTCAACTTCGAAGGCGGTTGCTATGCTAAGACTATCAACCTCGACCCGAAATCTGAACCGGATATCTACAACGCAATCCGTCGCGACGCTCTGTTGGAAAACGTAACTGTAAACGAAGATGGTTCAGTTGATTTCGCAGATGGTTCACGCACAGAAAACACTCGCGTATCTTACCCGATTTACCACATCGACAACATCGTTAAACCGGTATCTAAGGGTGGTCACGCTAAGAAGGTTATCTTCTTGACAGCAGACGCATTTGGTGTAATGCCTCCTGTATCTAAGTTGACTCCGGAACAAACTAAATACTACTTCTTGTCAGGCTTTACTGCTAAGTTGGCCGGTACAGAACGTGGCGTAACTGAACCGACTCCGACATTCTCGGCTTGCTTCGGTGCTGCATTCCTCGAACTCCACCCGACTAAGTACGCACAAGAGTTGGTTAAGAGAATGGACGCTGTAGGTGCAACTGCATATATGGTTAACACTGGTTGGAACGGTACAGGCAAACGTATTTCTATCAAAGATACTCGCGGTATTATCGACGCAATCTTGGACGGTTCAATCGAAAAGGCAGAAACTAAGACAATTCCTTACTTCAACTTCGAAGTGCCGACTGAATTGCCGGGTGTAGATACAAACATT
>JAZOQL010000199.1:0-27322 GCA_045656065.1 Rikenellaceae bacterium
GATGGTGTGCTTGTGATTACGTCAAAGAATGCTAATCAAGAAAAGGTTCAAGTAACAGGTTTCACGACAATTAGAAAAGGAAAAGGTGACGTTACGACCGAACCTATTGCCACCGTAGACATCGCAGTAAAAGCTGTTGAGAAAGGAAACATTATTATATTATTTGACGGAATCGAAATCTCTCAAGAGAAGTTCAAAGGACTGAATCCAGATGATGTCGAAAAGATGGAACTCCGCAAGGGCAAAATAATGAAACGTCTTTATGGCGAAAAAGCAGCTAATGGAGTGCTTGCGATTACTTCGAAAAAAGATTGCAAGCAACATAAAATTGACAATGAAGATGTTGAAATCATTTACCACGGCAAGGTAATCTCAAAAGAAGAGGCCGAAAAGATGGGCATTTCGGTTAATGTAATTGTCGAGGAAATGAAAGACAATCAAGTGAAAATAGTTGATGCTAAACGTCAGCGAATTGCAGAGATGCGACAACGCCGTGCAAATGCTAAAAATGTTCACGTAGTTACCAAAGCCGACCTCAAGCCTGTTGATCGTGAAGCTATGGCGAAGGTGATATCTTGTGTTGAGCCAATGTTGCACGTCAGAGGCAGTATGGCAAAAATCGAAAATGTCAATAGCGATGAGTTGCCAAGAGTAACCAAGTTCAAACAAAAGGGCAATCAGGTATCATTCCGAATCGAGGTGCCAAAGAGCGCCGACCGTGCAAAACAAAAGGTGGATATCGAATACGAGCTGCCGGCTGAGAAGTAAATTTTTTAGCCTGATATATCTAACGAGAGGACTCTTCAGATACGAAAAGTTCTCTCGTTTTCGTTTTATTAAAAATGTTAATATTAAAATTTGAGTTGTTTGTTGAGAAAATTTTAGTACATTTGTAAGTTTTAACAATGAATCTAAATATAATATAAATATGAAATTTTTACCTTTCGTAGTGTGCGCAGCCTTGTTTCTGTGCGGTTGTAATAACGAAAATAATGTGAAACTATCGGGTTGTCTGGTTGGTTCAAACAATTACAAAGTGGTGCTCGAACAGGTGACAACAGCTGGAAATTTGTTCGTCGATTCGACGCGAACAAACAAAAAAGGTATGTTCTCATTCAAATTTAAGACACAAAAAAACGAGCCCGAATTTTATAACTTGGTTGTCAACAATCAACACATACCACTGATTGTCTCTCCGGGCGAAAATATCGAGCTTATGGCTGGCGGAAATATCGCAAATGATTATGGAGTTAAAGGCTCGCCCGACTCTGAGCGCATTAAGGAGCTCAACTCGATGGTTGCCGGCGCAATCAACAGCATCGACTCGATGCGCGTGATTTTCAATTCGACTCAGGATTTCGAAGAGCGCAAACGACTCACTCGCGAGTTCTATAAAACCAGCGTCAAACTGAAACAGAATTATATCAGATTTGTTGTCGAAAATTCAAATTCTATGTCGTCGCTCTACGCCTTGTATCAGGTGATGCCCGATGGCGATGTGATGTTCAATAAGAATAGTGATATGATTTACTATCGTCTTGTTGCCGATTCGTTGAATGCACTCTATCCCGATGCACCGCACGTGAAGCGATTGCTCAACGATGTGAAGAAGATGGAGGCAAATTTCAATTTCTCGAATATGATATCTCAGGGCAATCTGAAAGAGAGCAACTACCCCGATTTGAATATTCCCGATATGTTTGGAAATAAAATCCGTCTGTCGAGCGTCAATAATGAAAAGGTGGTTTTGCTGGATTTCTGGGTGACTGTCGACCCAAATGCGAAGATGAGAAATTTCGAGCTGAGAAAGGTGTATGACAAGTATCAGGCTAAAGGTTTCGAAATATATCAGGTGGCTTTGGACCGCAACAAGAGTTCGTGGGTTACGGCTGTTCAGGAATCAAAACTTCCGTGGATAAGTGTTTGCGACTTTAATGGCGAAAATTCGCCATCTGCACGATTGTACAATGTTCAGAAAGTGCCTGCTAATTACCTTATTAACGCTAAGGGCGAAATCGTAGGCAAGAATCTCACAGACCAGGAATTGGAAAAGAAGTTGGCTGAACTGTTCAAATAACAGACAGCATTAACAATGGCATATTACTTTGTATCAGATGTGCATCTCGGCTCGCAGGCTATGGGCGAGCCGCGTGCCGTTGAGAAGATGTTTGTCGAGTGGCTCGACCGAGTGGCCGATGATGCGCAGGCAATCTTTCTTGTGGGAGATATTTTTGACTTCTGGTTTGAGTATAAGCACGTTGTCCCCAAAGGGTTTGTCAGGGTGTTGGGCAAATTGGCTCAGCTGGCAGACCGAGGCATCGAGGTGCACTTCTTTACGGGGAATCACGATATATGGACATTTGGCTATCTTGAGTCCGAGTGTGGAATGACGGTTCACACTACGGGCGAGATGTTTTCGTTATTTGGCAAACGGGTCTACATTGGGCACGGAAACGAGCTGCGCAAGTGTCAGACTCGCAGTTACCGACTGATGAACGACTTTTTCCATTGCAGGATTGCACAGCGACTATTCTCGTGGTTGTTGCACCCGGATTGGGCATTGAGTTTTGGGCTGAATTGGTCGAAACACAACAGAATCAAACGCAAGGAAGAGGTGAGATTCAGGGGCGAATCAGACCCCATTGTCCAGAGCATACTCGATATAAACAAGAAAACAAAGTTGGATTATTGTGTGTTGGGACATTTTCATTCGATGATAGATTTCCAAACTCAAGCGGGTCCGAGAATCATTGTTATGGGCGATTGGATTAACAATCCCTCATATTGTGTGATGAATGAAAATGGACTTGAACTCAAAAAAATCTAAAATCAAATTATGAAACAGTATCTTGATTTGTTGCGTCACGTGATGGAAAACGGAGTCGATAAGGGCGACCGTACCGGAACGGGCACTCGCAGCGTTTTTGGCTATCAGATGAGATTCAATCTCGAAGAGGGTTTTCCGGTATTGACTACAAAGAAATTGCACCTTCGCTCGATTATTCACGAACTGTTGTGGTTCCTGAGCGGAGATACAAATATCAAATATCTGCACGATAACGGAGTGACAATCTGGGACGAATGGGCAGACGAAAATGGCGACTTGGGGCCTGTCTATGGCTATCAGTGGCGCAGCTGGCCAAATCCCAATGGTCAGTCAATTGACCAGATTTCGCAGGTGGTAAACTCGCTGAAAAATAATCCCGACTCAAGACGCCATATAGTCAGTGCGTGGAATCCCGCCGAAGTGGATAAGATGGCGCTGCCGCCGTGTCACTCGCTATTTCAGTTTTATGTGGCCGATGGTAAACTTAGTTGCCAGCTCTATCAGCGCAGCGCTGACCTATTTCTCGGAGTGCCGTTCAACATTGCATCGTATGCTCTGCTGACGATGATGATGGCTCAGGTAACGGGGCTGAAGCTCGGTGAATTTGTACACACTCTGGGCGATGTCCATATCTACAGCAACCACTTCGAGCAGGTCAAAGAGCAACTCTCAAGAGAGCCGCGCGCATTGCCCGTTATGAAGATTAATCCCGATGTGAAATCAATCTTTGAGTTTAAGTATGAAGATTTTTCGCTCGAGGGCTACGACCCGCACCCAACAATTAAAGCACCAATAGCAGTCTAAAAGTATGATTTCGATTATAGTAGCCGTAGCTGCCAATAATGTCATTGGCGGCGAAAATAAGTTATTATGGCATATAAAGGAGGATTTACAACGATTCAAGACGCTCACCAGCGGTCACGCCGTAGTTATGGGGCGCAAGACTTGGGAGTCGTTAGGACGTCCTCTGCCAAAGAGAACAAACATTGTGATTACGCGCAATCCCGATTACAAGCCTGAGGGAGCATTGGTCGCTCAGTCACTTGAAGCCGCAATCGAGCTGGCAAAGGGTGATGACGAAATATTTGTCATAGGCGGAGGCGAAATCTATCGTCAGGCGATGTCCATAGCCGACAGACTCTACATTACGCACGTTGAGTGCAGCTATGAGGGGGACACCACCTTCCCGGATATTTTGGCTGAGCAGTGGCGCGTGGTGGAAGAGACTCGTTTTGAATGCGGCGAAAAATATGAATACCCGTTCCGATTCACCAATTACGAAAGAATCTGATAATGAAAAAGATAATATTTTTTTTAATGTCATTATTCGGTGCTACCCTATCGTTCGCACAAACACCAGATAATGATAGAATTAAAACTGAAATTGAAAACCCTCAGTCGCAGTATTTTTACCCCAACCTGATGGCTCGCTATGAGTTGGGCGATACGACACTGACCTTAGATGAATTTCACTACCTTTACTATGGTTTTGCATATAGCCCGAAGTATAATCCTCTGGAGGCTAACGAGCTGTCGGATAGTGCATTGATGGTGCTGCAAAAAAATACACCGCTGACTAAAGATGAATTACACAATCTGATTGTCTATGCCAAGCGCGAACTCGAATTTGACCCCTTCTCGCCCCGCACGCTCAACCTGCTGACCTATGTCTATGGCGAGCTTGGCGACTCGGTGAACGAGTATCGCAACTTCTTTAAAATGAGAATGGTGATTGCTGTTATCCGAATGTCGGGTACGGGATTGAAAGAGCAGTCGCCGATGCACGTGCTCTACTTCACTCACCCCGTAGATGTGATTGCAAGTATGAAGCGTCAGGTGGTAAAACGTACCGTAGTGAGCCGTTCGTGCGAGCATATTCAGCTCTATCCTCAGGGTAGTATGCCAAAGAATATGTATTTCGATTTTAGTCGCGTATATTGGAAAAAACCATCGAATTATGACCAGAAGAAACCTCGTCAGCCGATGAGATTCAACTATATGCAACCAAACAAGAATAACTAACCTCAATTTGATATGAATAAAAAAATATTGTCGCTGATGTGTCTTGCTGTATTATCTTCAGGGTGTGTCGATCAGAGTAACCCGTTGTTGGAAAAGTTTGATACTCCGTTTCAGACTCCGCCGTTCCACAAGATTCGAATCGAACATTTCAAGCCTGCATTTGAACAGGCCATCGCAGAACATCGAGCTGAAATTGATGCAATTGCCAATAATGCCGAGCAGGCAACATTCGAGAATACGATTGTGGCGCTCGAAAAGGCTGGCCGAACCTTAGGTCAGGTGAGATATATTTTTTCTGCTCTGACGGGCAATGTCAAAGATGATGCTCTGGCAGCGCTGTCCAGAGAGATGACTCCGATTTTGACTGCCCACTCGAGCGAGATGGCGCTCAATGAAAAGGTGTTTTTGCGCATAAAATCGCTCTATGAAAAGCGTGCCGAATTGAACCTCGACCCGCTGCAACTCAGAACATTGGAAAAGACCTATGACGATTATGTTCGTCGTGGAGCTGCGCTTGATGCCGAATCTAAGGAGCAGATGAAAAAACTCAATTCAGAGTTGGCTATGGCTACGCTGACCTTTAGCGAGAATGTGCTGAAGGAGACAAAGAATTTCAAAATCGTAATCGACAATCGCGACGAGTTGAAAGGTATCCCCGAGTCGGTGGTGAATGCTGCAGCCGAAACTGCTGCTAAAAACGGACTCGAAGGCAAATGGGTGCTGACCGTAGATAAACCTTGTTTGCTGCCGGTGCTGACCTACTCGGAAAATCGCCAGCTCAGAGAGAAAATGTACAGAGGCTATTACTATCGTGCCGACCTCGGAAATGAATTCGACAACAAAAAGGTAATCAACGATATCGTGAGATTGAGAAATGCTCAGGCAAAACTTTTGGGATATGGCAATTATGCACAGATGACCATCTCGAAGAATATGGCAGCTAAGCCTGAAAATGTTTACGAATTGTTGCTTGAGATGTGGCGTCCGGGCTTGGAGGCTGCAAAGAGCGACCTCAAGGAGATGCAGAAGATTGCCGATGCTGACAAAGTTAAGATCGAGGCTTGGGACTGGTGGTACTATGCTGAAAAACTGCGCAAGGAGCGATTCAATCTCGATGAAGAGGCGCTGAAACCATACTTCAAACTCGAAAATGTGCGTGACGGTATGTTCTGGGTAGCTACGCAACTCTATGGCGTGACATTCAAACAACGCACCGATATCCCTGTGTATGACGATGAGGTGCAGACATTTGAGGTGACTGACAAAGATGGTTCGCATCTGGCCATTCTCTATCTCGACTTCTTCCCGCGCAGTGGCAAGGGCGCTGGTGCGTGGTGTTCGAGATTGAGAAGTTACAGCTATAATGGTGGCGACGAAATTCTGCCGCTTGTGACCATTTCGTGCAACTTTACCCGCCCTGTGGGTAATAACCCTGCACTGCTGAGCTGGGACGAAACCGAAACAATGTTCCACGAATTTGGACACGCTATTCACGGATTCTTTACTCGCGGCAAATATCAACGAGTTGCGGGTAATCTGGCTCGCGATATGATAGAACTTCCTTCGCAGATTATGGAAAATTGGGCTGCCGAACCCGAGGTGCTGAAACAGTATGCTCGCCATTGGCAGACTAACGAGCCGATGCCTGATGAACTGATTGCAAAATTGCGTGCTGCATATACATTCAATCAGGGTTGGGCTACGACCGAGCATATGGCCGCAGCGCTGCTCGATATGGATTGGTACACACTCGATTATAAAGAGTCGGTAGATGTGGATAAATTCGAAAAAGAGGTGCTGAAAAAATATGGACTGATTGACGAAATTATGCCGCGTTATCGTTCGACATTCTTCGGTCACGTCTTTAGTGGAGGCTATTCGGCTGGTTACTATGTATATACCTGGGCTGCTGTGTTGGACACAGATGCCTTCCAGATGTTCAAACAGAGCGGCGACCTGTTCAATAAGGAGTATGCCGAACTCTTCAGAAAACACATTCTTACCGAAGGTGGGTATGACGAAGGAATGGTTCAGTATGAAAAGTTCCGAGGTCAGGAGCCGTCAGTGGAACCGCTGCTGAGAAAACGAGGATTTATTCAATAAATTTTCTGAATCGGGGTTTAAGTGCTCCGAAAACAAAACCAATATGCGCTGCAACAGTAAGCACCAAGCCGAAGTTGCGGCGCATTATTTCAAAGCGTTCTCTGAGCGCCAATGAACGGTTGCGCGTAGACTCGCCACCCAATTCAAAAACCGATACTACGCGGTGCATATTCACGATGCGAGTTGCTCGGCGCAGCGAGGCGATGACCCATTCGATGTCTGCGGCAGTTTTGTAGCCGAGATCGTACTTGGGTGCAATCTCTCTACTGACGAGAATGGATTGGTGGCATACGACCATTCCGCGCAGAAACGAACGCCAGGTCAGTCGCTCAGGCAATCTCTTTTTACGCAATCCTAAAATTTCACCTTCGGGCGATGCAATCAGCGTCTCTCCGTAGTAGATGTCAGCTCGGCCGTCAACCGAATCGAGCACTTTGCTGCTCCAGATTCTGTCGCCTGCATTGATGAACCACAGGTATTTACCCCGAGCGCGGTCGATGGCGCGATTCATCGCATCGTATATCCCTCTGTCCGATTCGCTCTGCCAGCGCACGCGGCTGTCAAGCGTGGCAAGGTAGTCCGCAGTGCCGTCTTTTGAGGCTCCGTCCTGCACCACAATTTCGTAGTTGTCCGACTCGAGAGTCATAATGTTTTCTATCGTCAAGCGCAACTTTTCTATGGCATTGAACGTTACTATGATAATGGATACCAAAGGTGTGTTATTATTCATAAATTTTTCGTAAATTTGCGCCCAAGTAACAAAAAATTATGAGATTTAGCAAGAATACAAGTACAATTTTGTCGACGATAAGCATTGTGATAGCTATCGTAACGGTTGCATTGTCAATATATACGACAAGGGTTTTAAAGCAGAGAATCAGATACTTAACTGTTCAAAACGCAGGTGCAGGAGATAAGCTCAGCGCTGTTTTGCGAGTGCTGAAAAATAGTTATGTCGATACGCTGAATATGGATACACTCAGCGAAAAATTCATACCAAAAGTTCTCGAAGAACTCGACCCACACTCGGTTTATATTCCCAAGCAAGAGTTCACAAAGGTGAGCGAACAGATAGACGGCGAATTCGACGGAATCGGCATCACGTTCAATATGCTGACCGATACGGTTGTGGTTATGAGCGTAATCCCCGGAGGACCAAGTGCTCAGGCCGGTTTGATGCAGGGCGATAAAATTGTCTCGATTAATGGTGAGAATGTCGCAGGTGTCAATGCAGACCAGGAGGGAATGGTCGATAAACTGAGAGGAAAACGTGGTACGACGGTCGAACTCGGCATTGAGCGTCCGCACCTTGACCAGCCGCTCAAAATAACCGTAACTCGAGGTGTGATTCCGATTACGAGCGTCGATTGTGCATTCAGACTCGAGGGCGATATAGCCTATATCAAGTTGTCGCAGTTCTCGAAAAATGCTCACTCAGAGTTTCTTAAGGCGTGGTTGAAGTTGTCTGAAGAGAGTGCTGCTCCGATTAAGCACCTTATTTTCGACCTGCGTGGAAATATGGGCGGACGATTAGACCAGGCAATCTACATTGCAAATGAGTTCTTCGGCGAAGAGAAACTGATTGTCTATACCGAAGGCGCACACTTCAAAAAGGCAGAACAATTTTCTAATGGTCGCGGTCGGTTGAAAGATGTCAATGTCAAGTTGCTGATAAACGAGCATTCGGCATCGGCATCAGAGATTGTGGCCGGAGCACTGCAGGATAACGACCGATGCACAATCATCGGCAGACGCTCATTTGGCAAGGGGCTCGTTCAGCAGCAGATGCCTTTCCGCGATGGTTCGGCATTGAGAATCACCGTCGCAAGATATTATACTCCGCTTGGCCGTTCGATTCAGAAGCCGTACGACAAAGGTGTCGAAGAGTATAATAAAGAGCTCTATAACAGATTTATGCACAGCGAAATGTTGTCGGCTGACAGTATCCATTTTGATGATACTACGAAATACATCACAGCCAAAGGCAAGGTGCTCTATGGCGGAGGCGGCATTATGCCAGACATTTTTGTGCCGGCAGATACACTTTCGGGCGTATCAACAAAGTTGATTTACTATACAAATGCGTTGCTCCGATTCTCGGTTAAGTATTCGGCTCAGTATCGCGACCAGCTGAATGAACTGAAAACATTCGAGCAATTGGACAAATACTTCGATAAAAATGATGGAATTATCGAGCAAAAATTCTGGGAATTTGTTGCCAAGACAATTCCTCAAATAAAACCTACTGCAAAAGAAAAGCGCGATAACCGCGAGTTTTTGAAATATGAGTTGCGAGCTATTATCGGTCGAACTACCCCTCTCGACGAAAATGCTTTTATGTATCTGTATCGACCTGTTGACAAGCCGTTTATGAAGGCGGTCGAGTCGATAAGGACAGATGCCGAGAACTTAGGTTCTAACTAAATGGACAATGGGGTGGATTTATCTTATAGTTGCTGCGTTATTTGAAATCGGCTGGCCGCTGGGATTCAAGATGGCTGACCTGCACCCGAATCGTTTTGGGCTGTGGATAATGGTTGCCATAGTCTCGATGACCTTTAGCGGTGTGTTTCTCTATTTGGCGCAGAAGACAATTCCAATTGGGACTGCATATATTGTCTGGACAGGAACGGCTGCCGTAGCTACGTTCGTGCTGGGTGTGGTGTTGTTTAACGACTCGGCCTCGGTAGCAAAGATTTTTTGCGCTGTGATGATTTTGTGTGGAGTGGTCGGAATGAAACTATTCGAGTGAGAGTGGTGCGCAATTATGTGAGAGATAATTAAATAAATGATAAAAACAGGAACAAAATAAAAACTAAAAATAATATAAATTATGAGAAAACTTGTTTTAACCGCAGCTGCATTAATTTCGGCAACCTGCCTTAACGCACAGTCGTGGCAGTCGTTAAAGACCGAAGCGCTCAATGCAGGTGGCGATTTTACAAAAGCGCCTACGACTGTTTTGCTGGACAGTACGGCAGTGCGCATCAACGAACTCGGTTCAGGCGAATTCGTTATCCGAAAGGTGGTTATGGTAAATTCGGACGCGGGTGCGATGGATACTCGCATCCTGAAGTACGACTACGACCCGCTGACTGCATTCGCAGAGTTTCAGGACATCACAATCTATCGTGCAGATGGCAATGTCGAAGCTGTCGACCTGTCGAGCACTTGTGACTATACGGCATATTCTAAGAGTATCTATTGGGGCGCACGTCAGATTATGTTCGAAATCGGACGTTTGGCTAAAGGTGACGTTATCGACTACACAATCAACAAGAAAGGTTTTACCTACGCACTGTTGATGGACGGAACAGTCTCAAGTGAAGATGAAAGATTTGTACCTCCGATGCGCGGACACTTTTATGATATTGTGCCATTCTGGGTTGATGCTCCGACGGTGAAGAAGGTTTATCAAACCAACTTCCCTGCGTCGAAGTATTTGCAGTATAAGTTTTATCAGGGCGAATGCAAGGTCGATGACCGAACAGAAGGCGATCGCCGAATCTGTACGTTCGAAGTCAATATGGCCAAAAAATTCGTGGCAGAACCAAATATGGTGGACAAGTGGGACGTAGCTCCGAAACTGATTCTCACCTCGACTAAGGAGTGGAAGGATAAGTCTGTATGGTTCAATGGAGTAAATGAAGATTACGGCTCGTTTGCAGAATATGAACCAGCTAAGAAAAAGGTTAAACAACTGCTCAAGGGTGTAGATGATGATATGCGTAAAATCGAGATTCTGACACACTGGGTTGCCGATAATATTCGTTATTCGGGTATCCCGATGGGCAAGGGCGAAGGCTACACATTACACAACACCAAGACTAACTTTGATGACCGTTGTGGTGTCTGCAAGGACAAGGCTGCGATGTTGATTTCGATGCTGAGAATGGCTGGTTTTGAGGCATATCCGGCGATGACAATGGCTGGTTCGCGAATCGAATCTCTGCCGGCAGACCACTTCAACCACTGTGTTGCAGTTGTGAGACGTCCTGATGGTTCGCTTATGCCGCTTGATCCGACTTGGGTGCCGTTTATGCGCGAACTGTGGTCGAGTGCCGAACAACAACAAAATTATCTGCCGGGTATCCCCGAGGGTTCGGATTTGATGTGCACTCCGGTCTCTGCTCCCGAAAATCACTATCTGAAAATCTCGTCTGACGCTGTGATTGATGAGAACGGAACGATGAAGGGTACACTTGTAGTTTCGGCTGAGGGTCAGTCTGATGCAGTGGTGAGACGTCCGTGGACTACGGGCTGGAGAGCTATGGAACACCAAAACCTTGAAAATGAGTTGCTGAAGATATCTCCTAAGGCTAAACTTATCAGTGTCGATTCGGAAAACTCAAAGGATTATCAGACAGGTCCAATCAAAATCACAATGAAATTCGAAATTCCGGATTATGCAGTGGTGGCAAATAATGCTATTGTTTGCAAGCCTGTGGTTATGAGTGAAATCTATAGCAGTGTCAAGTCATTCCTGAATATCAAGTTGGTTGATAACCGCAAGTATGGATTCAAGGATCGTTGTTCGCGTTTGGTCGAGCTCAATGAGACCATAACGCTGCCTAAAGGTTATGCGATGACAGACGGTCAGATTGATGAAAAATACGAAGGCAAGGCTGCAAGTTGCAAGGTGAACATCTCGGCTCAAAACGAAAAGGTGAACATCTCGAATACTATCCGAATGGAGAAACGTGTCTACGAAGCAGAGGATTGGACTGACGTTAAAAGTTCTATCGAATGTTACTCTAAGGCAAATAACTACTTAACTTTTGAAAAGAAATAATTATGAAAAGATACGCTCTTTTATTACTTTTTATGCTTGGAGTAACGCTGAATAGTGCAGCTCAAAGCAGAAGCGAGGCAACTTGCAGATTTTGGGAAAAGAACTACACCCTCGAAGAGGACGGAACCGTAAAAGAGAGAACCAAAATTACTCTCACGCTGAATACACACACCTCGTTCAATTCGTTGTTTGGCGAGACATTTATTCGATATAATCCCGAATACCAAACAGTTACCATCAACGAGTGCTACACCATTATGGAAGATGGTACGAAGGTGATGACTCCAGAAAATGCTATGAACGAAATGTTGCCCAAGGCGGCATCAGATGCTCCGGCATACACCCACCTCAGAGAGATTGTAATCACCCATACAGGGCTGGAGGTCGGAGCCGAAATCCACCTCGACTACACAATCGAGACAAAACCCGAATACACAAATGGCGAACTCGATGCAGTTGTGACCTTCCCGCAAAAGGGCTTTGAAATTTTCTGGGGTAATATCACAGTTAAATTGCCGAAAGACAAGAAGTTGCGCTGGGCGTCGTCTGACCCCAAGGTGCAGCCTGCGTTTGGTCGCGACAGCACCTACCGCTGGTCGTTTATGCGTCAGGAGCAGTTGGAAAACGAACCCTACACAGCTAAGTATAGCGGCAAGACAAGACTCTATATCTCGACAATGCCTTTAGAGACAGTTATGGCTACGATGGGTCGAACTACTCGCGATCAGGTGCGCCTCGATCCTGAAAAGATGTCGGCTGCAAAGAGCGAGACTGAAAAGTTTAACCTTATCGCTAAGCATATCGAGTCGATGGTTGTGCTCTGTGACATTCAGCCTGCATCGCTGATGAACTATCGTCACCACGCCCCCTCGGAAGTGGACAGACGCGGATATGGTACAAAGGCCGATAAGGCATTCTTGTTTGACCGAATGCTCACAAGCGAAGGCTTTGCGAGCGATATCCTCGTTAGCTATCCGATTGACTGCAAAGAGCCTAACCTGAGCGGTTATGACAATCTCTATGTTAAGGTGACTATCAATGGCGAGGATAAGTTCTATGATGTGAACGGCAAGGCTGTGAATTTGGAATTTGTTGCAGACCGATATAAGTTCTATTCGTTGAAGTCTGGTTCGGAAGTTGCTGTTGAGTTCAAGAAAAACGAGGGCTCGTATGTGGCAGACATCACAGTCAAGGGTGATGAACTGAGCATTAAGGCTGAAAAGAATGGCCAGAAGATTGAAAATGTTGCAGCAAAGTTGGTTGATTGCGGCTCGTTGAAGATGTTAGAGTTGCCTAAGTCTGGATTGACCGATTGGGGCGTTAAGGGAATCTACTCGAAACGCATCTCTCCAATCGAACTTCCAAGCCAACTCTCAGTTAACGAACAATATAAAGTATCCGTCAGCGATGGTAAGGTGGCAACTCCGGACCGTGAGATTAAAATCGACAATAAGGTCGGAACTCTCGAAATAAAGATTGCTACGTCGGGACACACTACCAAAATCGAAAGAAAATTGGATATGAAGTCAACAATCGTTTCAAAGGGTAATATTCAGGATTTTAGAGAAATAGCCAATGCTTGGAACGATGAAAATGTGCTGAAACTGATGCTGGCTAAATAGAGCATTATAACAATGGAGAATGCACTCTCATTCGGGGTGGATATAGGAGGGTCGAGATGCAAGGTTGCACTTGTGGCTCGAGACGGAGGGGTTGTTGCCAGAGAGATTATCTCGATGGTCGATTACGCCAAGAGTCCGAACTATCCTAAGTTTGTAGCCTCGTTGTGTGAGTGCATTCTTCGTTTGTATTCGGCTGCGGGCTGTCCGAGTTTGTCGGGAATCGGAGTGGGAGCTCCAAACGCCAATGGCTCAGCGGGACAGATTGTCAATCCCGTGAATCTGTGGCGCGACGATTCGTGCGAAAGTCGAATCTACAATATAGTTGAAGATATTTGTTTGCAGCTTTCGGATACGCCTTTGGGGCAGACGCAGGTGCAGATTACCAATGATGTCAATGCGGCGGCGCTGGGTGAGTTGTATTTTGGTGCAGCTCGAGGTATGAGCGATGTTGTGGTTGTAGCCATCGGAACGGGGCTTGGTGGCGGAATCATCACCAACGGCAGACTCGTCGAGGGCAGAAATGGTGCTGCTGGCGAGATTGGTCATCTGAATGTTGTTGAGAATGGCAGAGTGTGCGGTTGCGGATTGCGAGGCTGTCTTGAGACCTATGTCTCGGATAGCGGAATCTGCAAAACATACATTGAACTCGGCGGCACTGCCAATGAAAAAATATTCTCGGCAAAAGATGTCTGTCAGGCAGCAATGAGGGGCGATGTCAAAGCGATAGAGGCGTTTCATAGCGCAGGCAGAATGTTGGGACGGTCGCTTGCAGGTGTAGTTCAGATGCTTGCTCCCGAGGCTATATTCCTGACAGGCGGCGTAGCCAAAGCGGGTCATTTGTTGTTGGATGCGGCAAAAAATGCACTTGCCAAGTCGCTGCCACCACAATGTGATGTGGATTTAAGGCTGTCGGAGATGAATGATGATTTTGCTGCAGCGCGTGGTGCTGCTGTGCTGTGTATGAAGAATTATTTGGATAAGGCACGTTTTTGAAAAAATATTCATTAATTTCGCCGCAAATTGAATCATATCGTGAACATTAACGAAAAACCATTTATTATCGCAGGGCCTTGCAGTGCCGAGAGTCGCCAACAGACCATAGAGACCTGTTGTCAGTTGGCTCGTACGGGTAGGGTAGATGTGCTGAGAGCCGGAGTATGGAAACCTCGCACCAAGCCGGGCTCGTTCGAGGGCGTGGGCAGCGTAGGGCTGGAGTGGCTCGCCGAAGTAAAACAACTTACGGGATTGCCTGTTGCCACCGAGGTTGCTACAGCCAAACACGTCGAGCAGGTGTTGGCTCACAATATTGATGTTGTGTGGATTGGGGCGAGAACTACGGTAAACCCATTCAGCACTCAGGAGTTGGCCGATGCGCTGCGTGGGACAGATGTGACGGTATTTGTCAAGAATCCGATGGTGCCCGATGTCAAGTTGTGGCAAGGTGCCGTTGAGAGAATCATCAATGCCGGAATTCGAAACGTAGGGCTGATTCATCGAGGTTTCTCTTCGTATGGCAGCGAGTTCAGAAACAATCCGATGTGGCACGTGGCCATTGAGATGAGGCGTCGTATGGCTGACATTCCGATGCTTTGCGACCCGTCGCATATATGTGGTTGCAGAGACAAAATCGAGAGCATAATAAATGAGGCTAATGATTTGAATTATAGCGGATTGATGGTCGAGTGCCACGCAAACCCCGATGAGGCTCTGAGCGATTCTGAACAACAGCTCACCCCTGAACAGTTTTTGGAAATGCTGAATCGTGTCCTCTGGCGCAAACAGAACTTTTCGTCGGAAAAGGGTGCCGAGGCTCTGGCGATGATGCGTGCAGAGATAGACCAGATTGATAGCGAGCTGATTACGCTGCTCAGCCGCCGAATGAAGATATCGGACAGAATCGGCGTAGTCAAGCGTCAAAATAACGTGGCGATATTGCAGAGCCACAGGTGGAACCTGATTGTCGAGCGAATGTTGAATCAGACCGACAAATTGACTCTCGATGGCGATTTCATAGTTAAACTTATGGAGATTATCCACCTTGAGAGTATCCGCCGTCAGACCGAAATAGTGAATAAGTAGAGACGCAAAATAATGGTCAATATGGGCTAAACTCGGGTGCTGAGTAAAATCTTGTGAGTCTTTATTTTGAAAACTTGCAAATAATTAATACCTTTACACCCGATTTTGCGGCGTTTATCTCCGCTTTATGACAGAGAAAATACAGTAAATTTTTTATAATTATGGTTAAAGACACTCAAGTGTTCGATTTGATCGAACGTGAAAAACAACGTCAGCTCAAAGGTATCGAGTTGATCGCTTCTGAAAACTTTGTCAGCAATGAAGTAATGCAGGCAATGGGTTCTGTTCTTACTAACAAATATGCTGAAGGTTATCCTAACGCACGTTACTATGGTGGTTGCCAAGTAGTTGACCAAGTTGAACAATTGGCTATCGACCGTTTGTGCCAACTCTATGGTGCAGAATACGCAAACGTACAACCTCACTCAGGTGCACAAGCTAATATGGCTGTATTCTTCACAGTGTTGAAACCGGGTGATACATTTATGGGTCTCGACTTGGCTCACGGTGGTCACTTGTCACACGGTTCGCCTGTAAACGCATCAGGTATTCTCTACAACGCTGTTAGCTACCAAGTAGACGAAACAGGTCGCGTAGACTACGATGCAATGGAACAAAAAGCTATCGAGCACAAACCGAAACTGATCGTTGGTGGTGCTTCAGCTTATAGCCGCGAATGGGATTACGCTCGTATGCGCGCAATCGCAGATAAAGTTGGTGCTATCTTTATGGTGGATATGGCTCACACTGCAGGTCTTATCGCTGCAGGTTTGCTCGACAACCCGGTTAAATATGCACACATCGTAACTTCTACAACTCACAAGACATTGCGTGGTCCGCGTGGTGGTATCATCTTGATGGGCAAAGACTTCGACAATCCTTGGGGCGTAACTACACCTAAGGGCGAAATCAAGAAGATGTCTGCTATGTTGAACTCAGCAGTATTCCCGGGTATCCAAGGTGGTCCGCTGGAACACGTTATCGCTGCTAAGGCTGTAGCGTTCGGCGAAGCTCTCAGACCTGAATACAAAGAGTACCAAACTCAAGTTAAGAAAAATGCTGCTGCTCTGGGTGAAGCATTCATCAAACGTGGTTACAAGGTTATCTCTGACGGTACTGACAACCACTTGTTGTTGATCGACTTGCGTCCGAAGTTCCCTGAAATCAGCGGTAAGAAAGCTGAACGCGTATTGGTTGAAGCTGACATCACAACTAACAAGAATATGGTTCCGTTCGATTCTCGTTCTCCGTTCTTGACTTCAGGTATCCGCGTAGGTGCTCCGGCAATCACTACTCGTGGTTTGAAGGAAGATCAAATGGATAAGATCGTTGAATTGATCGACACTGTATTGTCTAACGTTGACGATGAAAACGTAATCGCAACAGTTCGCAAACAAGTGAACGAAATGATGGTTCAATACCCGCTCTTCGCTTGGTAGTCGAAAAACAGACATTATCTACAAATAAAGAAACCCTGCCGAACAAATGTTCAGCAGGGTTTCACGTTTATAATAACTTAGAAAGGATTTTTTTCGACTCTAAAAATCGAGACCAAAAATGAAGTTGGGACAGATGCCTGCCTTGAATTTATTGATTTGAGTGCCCGATGGTGAATACTCATAAACATATCCCGACTGCACAAAATCGACGGCATCGCAAATAACAATATTACCATTATATATTCCCATACAGTACAAATAGACTACCGATTCGGGCTTGAATGCGAGAGTGAGTTGCTCAGTGGAGATTGTGTAACGATAAATCAGCGACTTGTAATTTTCGTCCACTGCGTTAAAGTAGAGATTGCCGTCGTGGTATTCGAGTCGTGCACCCCATTGATCTAAGGTAATGCCGGTCAGCTCTTTGCGAGCAACAATCTCGTCAGTTGCAGGGTCAATATGAACTATCTCGTTCTTGACGCCGTCTGATGTCAAAACCGTCAATTTATTACCTCCGTCCACGACCATTTTCGAATCGGCCGGGGCTGCAATGTCCAAACGTTTTATGTAATTGGTATTGGGATTATAGACCAAAGTTTGCGCTCCGGCTTTAACATATAGTTTGCCACCAGCAAAGGTCATTTGATTTGTTGGGCTGCCGACAGCTATTCTTTCCACGATTTTGAACGATTCGGTGTCGATGATTCTCAGCGTATCGCAACCCGCATCGCTCAGCACTGCTTTGTTGCCTCCGATGCCGCAGATGTAGCGTGGTTGCGCCTGTGGGTTATAGAGCAGAATTGTTGCCGTTGACCTAAAAGTTGCACCATCAACCACTTCTACCTTTTTCGAATTGTTCAACACAATGTAGAAGTGGCTGTCAATAAGTGATATCGACTGTGCTACATCGCCCAAAGGTCTGCCGTTTACGCTCCTGAACAAATTTTGTTTTACAGAGCCATCCTTCATAATTGCAGTAACCGAAGCATTGCCCTTTGTGTAGTTACCTTCATTTGTTACGAACATTTTGACACTATCCACAAGCGAAGGTGGGTAGGTGCAAAAATTGTCGTTGTCGTCGCTATCACACGCAGTGACTGCAAATACGAGCGCTGCGAGCGCCCAAAGATTAAGGAATGTCTTTCTCATTCTCATTTAATTTTTTGTGCAACCGTCTGTACGCGATGCTTGACACGCAGTTCGATTGCGGTTAATAATTAAAAGGAATAAAAAGAGTGATACACCAGCCGCGAGCAGTTCTGTTTTCAATATCGCAAAGAGTTGCAAACATCAATCTTGCCCCGAGCTTTAGTATTCGCTGCCTTTTACCCGAAGCATTGAATAGCGAGCATCGAGGCAGGTTTTCTGACTTCCTCGGACTGATTCAGCCTTCCCACCCAGCGGGCAGTGACTTGGAGTTGCATCAATCCACGTTTGAGGTTACAGCTACGGGTATAGTTCCGGATTTGCACCGGACTCCCTATTATTCCGACACCGCTCCCAAGCTCAATGACCGAAGTGTATTTTGAATTTACCCTTTCCCTTCGATAGAGAGATGTTAGTCGGCTCGGACACCTTGATTCTCCGAGTGCAAAGGTAGTAATTATTATCATAATGCCAACAAAAAAGCACCGAAAAAATCGGTGCTTTAATTTGTCGGTTTGTATTGATTAAAGATTTTTCTTCACATAGTCGATACAGTGGTTCATCAGGTGGTGACGAGCCTCGCCCAATATCGAGTGGTTCTTGTCAGGATAAATCATCATATCGAATTGTTTGCCTGCGTTAACCAACTGGCGAATCATCTCCATAGCGTTCTGCATATGAACATTGTCGTCTGCCGAGCCGTGAACAATCAGCAACTTACCTTTGAGTCGGTCAGCAAAGTTAATCGGTGAGTTTTGGTCATAACCCTCCGGATTATTTTGCGGCAATCCGTTGTAGATTTCAGTGTAGATTGAGTCATAATAGCGCCAGTTTGTAACAGGAGCAATCGAAATAGCAAGTTTGAATACGTCTGCCGATTTGAGGATACAGTTCAGTGACATAAAACCACCGAAGCTCCAGCCGTAGATACCGATTCGCGAACCATCAACGTATGGCAGCGTAGCAAGATATTTTGCAGCATCAGTTTGGTCTACCACTTCAAAGTAACCGAGGTTGCCGTAAGTACATTTGCGGAAGTCGGCACCACGATAGCCCGTACCGCGACCGTCTACGCAGACTACGATATAACCCTCTTGCACCAGAGCCTCTTCCCAGGTCATTTGCCAACGGTTCATTACCGATTGCGAACCCGGACCGCTATACTGAGTCATAAACACAGGATATTTCTTGTTAGGGTCGAAGTTGTTAGGTTTAATCATATAACCATTCAGCGGAATATCCATTGAGTTTTTGAATGTAAAGAGCTCTTTTTTGGGTACTCCATACTCTTCGAGCGTAGCCTTCAGTTTGGCGTTATCCTCAATCATACGCACCAGCTTGCCATCTGCAGTGTGCAGCGAGATAGTCATCGGAGTAGTTATGTTTGAGTATTTTGACATATAGTATTTCATACCCTTCGAGAAGTTGATGGTGTATGTACCAGCTTCGGGAGTAATTCTCTTCTTGCCCTTACCATTCAGTTTGATTGAATAGAGATTCTTTTCGAGCGGAGATGTTTCGGTAGACATATAATATACAATGCCTTTTTTCTCATCGACACCGCAGAGTTGAGTCACTTCCCACTGTCCATCAGTAATTTGGTTAATGAAACCCTTGCTGATTGAGTAGAGGTAGATATGACGCCAGCCGTTACGTTCGCTAAAGACGATATAGCGGTCGCCATCTTCGAGGAATGTAGCAGTTTCGCTGCTGATGCGTTCGATATATTTCGGGTCGCTCTCTTCGTAGATTACGCGTGTAGCACCGCTGTTATCTGCAACCATCAGGTCGATATCGTTTTGCAGGCGGTTAGCACGGAACAGAGTCAATTGACCCTTTGCAGTCCACTGAATCCACGGAATGTATTGGTCCTTTTCTTCGCCCACGTCAACTTTTGTGCGTTTGCCCGATTCGAGGTCGTGAACGTAGATGTCTACATAGGCATTAGGTTCGCCAGCCTTAGGGTATTTGAACGAATAAACAGTAGGATAGAGTTTATTGTCAAAGCGGTTCATCGGATATACGCTCACGTGCGACTCGTCAAAGCGGTAGTAGGCAATCTTCTTCGAGTCCGGAGACCATTGAAAACCATCAGTAAAGCCAAATTCCTCTTCATACACCCAATCGGTGTGGCCATTGATGATGTTATTGTACTTGCCGTCTGTTGTAAGTTGAGTCAGTTCTCCGCTTTGTACATCAACAACAAACAAATTGTTTTCTCTGACGAAAGCGATTTTCTTGCGGTCGGGCGAGAAGCGTGCAATCTTTTGGTTGCCCTCGGTCAGCAGCGGTTTCAATTCGCCCGTAGCGATAGTGTACAGATAGTAGTCTGCAGTGTACGAGTGGCGGTAAATTGGGTTTATGTTTGTCTCGAGAAGGATTGTCTTTTCATCGGGACTGAGCTGGTAAGCTGCTGGTGTGATTTTTGGTTTTACGCTGCCGTTATCGAACATTACGCCTTCCAACTGACCGGTTGCGTAGCTGTATCGAACAACTTTACCTTTGCTCAGGGCGGTGTAGCTCAAACCGTTTGCCATCGAACGTGGCGCAGGAACAGATTTCTGATAAAATGTTCCATTTACAATGTCTCTGTATGTGAATGGCTTGCCAGCATTGGCGCAAACCATTGAACAGCAGAGAGCTAATGATAAGATTAGTTTCTTCATATTTTAGTTTATTTGTAATTGTTCATACTAATAACGTCCACAAAGGTAGTCAAAACACCATAGATTTACAAACTGAAAATTAGGCTGTTTGAAAAAAAATAAAAATTTTTTGAAAAAAGTTGCAAAAATATTTTGCAGATTAAAAAACTTGCCGTACCTTTGCATCGCAATCGGGAGGGAATAGGGTTGCAAAAATAAAGAAAAATTCCTCAATAGCTCAGTTGGTTAGAGCACCTGACTGTTAATCAGGGGGTCCTAGGTTCAAGTCCTAGTTGAGGAGCAAACAAGACAAAAGGCCGCTTAACTTTGTTAGGCGGTCTTTTTGTTTTCACGGCTTTTTATTATATCAGCAAATGTAATTATCTGCTAATTAGTACAGTCCGAAAAAATTGACTCCTGTAAATTTCGGGCTGCGAGACTTACAGGAGTCAGATTTGCGCTACTCTTTTTTATCGTTTCACAGATGTAGATTTGCCTTTTGTGCGTGCTGAAATATCGCCGTTGTACATCGACTCAACAACTATGCCCGGCAGATAGAACTCGCCAGCATAGGTCGCCGACAATCGAGTTTCAATCACCAACGGGCGCATATCCTGCAAGTTAAAGTAGACCATAATTCGGTCATCTCTCACATCTTGATATTCCACTCTGTCATCATTTTGTTTTCCTCTGTTAGAGCGAATCTCCCAGCCCGACGGGAATAGCTGTGTGAGTGCCATATTGTCATATTTGAGTGTCGAAGAGGTCGGAGTTATGGTAACTCGCGCTACGAAATCCTGACCCAATTTCAGTTGTGAAATGTCTATCTTCTTGCCGTTTCCATCGAGATAGTCTGTCTGAACTGTGAGGTTGTTCATAGCCTCGCTTTCCGAGCCACGTGCAGGAATGCCCATACTTTCCATTGTCAGATATATCGTATGTGAATTGTTGTTGTTAATGTGCACCTTTGTCTGGCCTTCGAGATTTTTTACATCAACTTCGATTTTCTCAATCGGAGATGTCGAGATTAGCTTGTCCGACTTGTTGGCAATGATATATTCGACATCGAGCGATGAGTCATCTTCACTTGGCTCAACAATTTGAGCTACGGCCATAAGTGCCCACGCCGTAGTCTGAGTGCTCAGCCAGCGGTTCGAGGATAATACTTCGCCGAGTTGTTTTGCCATTTTGTATGCCTGAGCCTGGTTTCCTATACTCTTGTATATTATAGACTCGATGGCCATATCGCGCTCTACTGAGCCAAAACAATCAGAGTCGGAAGTTGTCTGAGTCATTTGTTGAGCCGATTCCAACAGTGTGCGGCTCAGGTCTTTTCGGCCGTCGGCTGCGTAGGCTCCTGCCAGCAGTCGTTTGGACAGCGGGCTGAGCGAGGTATTCTCTCTCAGTCGGTTCATTGCACCGCGGTCGGCTTCGCCGGCTTGAGCCAGCACCCACAGGCGATAGGCCTGTGTCTCTTGAGCTCCATTTTGTGCGCGCCACATCTTGGCTTCGGATTTTTCGTAGTCGAGCCAGCATTCATATACTCCCGCCGGAGTGGCGTAGCCCATATTCCGAGCTTCGACCATAAAGTGACCTGCCCAGACTGATGCCCATTTGTTCACCTTGTTTTCGCCCGGCCAATAGCTCAGACTGCCATCTATGAGTCTGTATTTTAGCAGTTTGTTCAGAACGGCACTGATATTGTTCTGAGTCTGTTTGAGTTCGGTTTCATTCAAATCGGTCACTTTTGTCAGGTAGAGTTGTGGGAATGCACCTGAGACTATCTGTTCGAGACAGCCGTGCGGGTAGTCTGTCAGCTCGGACAATCTGCCCGAAATATCTACTGCCAACATTGTCGATAGGCTCATACTCAATGTGTTTGTTCCTTTGCGACCTGCCAGCGGGAATGTATATTCCAATTGGCTGTTTGGTAATATTACGTCCATTCTTCTGACTCGGCTCTTGATATTTGCGTCCTGAATGTTTATTTCAACTCTGTCCGTAGCCGTGTCATCTGAACTTGTACATTTCACCTTGACCGACCCGTATCTCGGAGTGGCCGATGCCTTGACTTTAAAGATGACAATCTGTTCGCCCTCTTTTGCGAATGTTATTTTCTTAGATGATTCGCCCAAGATTTTGAATCCGTTGATGTCTGTCAATTCTACGTTTACCGAGCCCACGTTATCCTGCATTGCGAATACTGTTACGGGAATTTCGACAACATCATCTGTAGCAACTGTTCGGGGCATTGTCATCAGGGTCATCAGCGGTTTGCGCACAAAACTGCGAGTCTCGGCCGAGCCGAATGCTCTGCCTTTGTGTGCAGCTACGACCATAGTTCGTACGGCTCCGATGTAGTTGGGCAGAGTTATGGCGTGCTGAGCCTTTTGGTTTGGCTGCAATTCAAACGGCCCTAAGAATTT
Organism: Rikenellaceae bacterium; assembly: GCA_045656065.1. Taxonomy (GTDB): domain Bacteria; phylum Bacteroidota; class Bacteroidia; order Bacteroidales; family Rikenellaceae; genus CAJGBR01. The sequence goes on from JAZOQL010000199.1 coordinate 23,102, forward strand.
AACTACCGGAGTAAATCGTTGTGCTTTGATGTCTCCACGAGAGATGATTTCGTTGTCGCCACCCACCGAGAAGAGCTGTTCGATGCTGCCGCCATAGGCTCCTATCACGTCGTTGTACATATCCCACGTTCTGACATTCAGTGCCTCGCGAGCATAGAACGAACTCCACGGATCGGGAGTCCTGAATCGTGTCAGGTCGAGCAATCCTTCGTCTACGATTGCCAATGTGTAGCTCATTGCTTTGCCCTGTTTTTCGGATACTTCTACTGTGTATGACTGCTCGGGACGGACTTCGGCTGGAGCTTTCACCTGAGGCTTCAACTGGGTTGTGACATCGTCGACTACAAGCGGAACGATTCCGTAAAGTCTGAGTGGTGCATCATTTTTCAGTCGGTCATAGGGTTGAATTAACGATACCCATACATATACATTAGGAACCATATTCTCGGTTGTGAGAACTTCTGTTGTGGTTGTATTGTCTTGACAATCAATCCATCTTGATTCTATTACGCCGCTTGTCGACTCTACTGTAACCAGCGCCTTTGCTCCCTTTGCCGAGGGGAACGAAATCTTGGCACTCTCGCCCGCTTTATAGCGCTCTTTGTCCGTAGAGATGGTCAGCAGCATAGCCTCGTCGGTGTCACCCGTACTGTGTGGAGAATCTGCCCAATCGACTCGGAAGAGTTTCGACGTAGAGTGTCCGCCTTCGAGGTCGCGCACACGAATCGTGTACAGACCCCAATCGTTATCCTCCCATTGGTATTCAAATTTACCTTTGCCGTTTTTGAGTTCAACCTTTTGGGTCAGTATTGAGCGGTCGATGCTGTTTTGCATAAAGTATGCTTGGCTGCGACTGCCGATATTCCACCACCATTCCCACTCCATTTTGAGGATTTCCACTTCGACCTCGCCATTGCCTGTTGGATTGCCATTGTAGTCGAGCATCACCAAATCGAATTGGTGTTTGCGTTTGGTCTCGAGATAGGTTTCTGATTCCTGATTCCGGAATTTTATGCCGACGAATCGCTTAAACGGTGCACACTTAACATTGAATACATCTGTGCTGAAATTTCCGCTTGGTTCGAAAATTCGGGTAGTAATTTTGGCATTCAACATTCCCGGAGCCTGTTCTATATCGTCGAGTGTTGTTCTGAATCTCAATTTGCCTTCAGAGTTGAGTTGTGCAGATACAAATTCAAATGCCTGGCTGTCAAAGTCCTTTGAGTCATCTTGGAAGTGATACTCTTTATATTCGGCAAATGGTGTGAATAGCGTTGTGAGTTCGGTCTCGATTTTTGCAGTCATTCCCGAGGCTTTGGCTCCGTGCAGCCATTCGGCGTGAATCGCACCCGCAAATTCGGACGTAACGACAGGTGCCATATCAAGTTTGATTTTCAGACGATTAGGCTTGATTGTCTCTATTCTCAGGTTCTTTTCAAAGCTGTTGTTGCCGAGCTCGACTCTTGTCGTATATGTGCCCGTCGGAGCCTCGGTGTCGCTCTGCAACGTAAATGTGCAGATTCCGTCATTGCCCAATGTTGCGCTCTGTTCCGATACAAGCTGACCTTGCGGGTCGAATAGCTTAATCTTTATCGGGTGGTTTTCGGGCAGCGATTGGCTCTTGTTACACAACATAAAGGTCATAAACATCTGGTCGCCCGGACGCCATACGCCACGTTCGCCGAAGATGTATCCCTTGAGTTCGCCCTGCACGTTTTGACCCTCAACGTCGAATCGGCTGACTGACAAGTTGTTGCCTTGAGCCATTCTGAGGTATCCCTTTGTTCCGCGTGAGGTTACAATCACGGTGTGAGGCTTGTCCGTAACCTTTACACTGCACATACCTTTCGAGTCGGTTTTGCCGCGGCCTACGCACTGATTGGTGAAGTCGAATATCTCGACATCGGCTCCCGATTCAGGCGAGGTGGTCAGCAGATTGGCTACATATACCGAGACGTTGTTCAGCTTGTCATATTTTGCAGTGATTCCCAAATCTGACATAAATATGTTTATTTGCTGATTTGAGGGAACCCACCAATATTCGTCATCGTTGTCATAACTGTCTTCAACGCCATCAATTGAGACCTTGTATATTGCATTTTTGTCACTTCCTATTAGTTGGCCGACGTCCAATTGATACACCTTAGGATTTTTAATATCGCCGCTGAGCGAGTCGCCAAGCACGATGCGTTTCTTTGCAATGACCTTTCCTACGCGGTAAATCTCATAATTTCCGTCGAGGTCGTTTTCCTGCAGAAATTGTAATATGTTATTTGAGAATATTCGGGTCACGCGCACCTCTACCTCTTTGTAATTGACGCTGCGGAAGGGTATTTTCATTGACGATGTGCTGGGCAAGATGGTTCCGCCCTTGATGAACTCGACATTCGGAGTCAGGTCCTCAAACACCACTGCTCGGGTGTAGTTCTCCTCGAGCGATTTGTTGTTGCGCGATTTAAGCCCCTGAACAATAGTTAATTCATAATCACCAATAAGGCGAGCTACGGGATAGATATAGACCTTGTTCACCAATGACATAAATCTCATTTGGGGCGACGATGTCAAGTCGAAGTAATCGCCCAGACGCTGACCTTTGGCAATGGCATTTGAGAATGTAGCCACAACTCTGAATTCGGGCTCATACTCAACAGAAACATTCAACAGTCGGAACGCATCTTTTTCGGGGATTTCGATTTCGAATTTTTCGGTTTTGCTGCTGCCCATAATTTTGCCATCTACCTCTATTTGCATCATTTCAGCATTGTCTTCGGATTTGATTGAGTCAATCACGAAGCTATGGTGCATATTTCTGTTTTCGTGGCTCCAGGTCACGGGAAGATTACGGTTATTTATCTTGAGCATCTTTTCAACCTTCTCGGCAGAAAACGAGTCGTCTGTAGTTATGTGCCCGGTCAGACTGTAACAATTTTTCTGTCCGTCATACATCGAGAGGTCTTCGACCGAGGCCGAGAAGTTGGGCTTGATGGTATATACCTCAAATCGGTACTTGCGCGGAGTATTGCTGATTTCCACCAATTTGGTCATATTGACCTCGACGTTGTATCTCTGGCCAAAGTCGAGAGGCTCGTGAGGTCTGAATTCTATTGTGTAGTTATCTAACCATATAGCACGTCCTTTAATCGAGGGCGAGATTGAAAAGATGCCATCTTCACCCAAATCGCCGTTTGAATGTTTCCCAAGCAGAGTTGCCTTTTCCGATAGTGTTACCAGTATCGGAGCACTGACCGAGATGCACCCCGAAGTGTGAGCTTCGATGCTCGGGTGCAACTCTTCGGAGAGACTTGCCGAGTCGTTCAATCTCGGTAGAAGGTACAGAGCTGCTGCTAAAATTATGGCTGCGAGTATGGATACTGTGCTTATGATGGTTCGGGAGCGTTTCATACGAAAAATTTTTATTAATTTTGTTTTCGCAAAATTAGTAAAATTCAGTGAGAATAAAAAGACAATACAGAATCATTATAGCCGTAATTTTATCAATGATTATGGTTGTGATTTTGTTGCCTGATTGGAGGCTGTTTGATACGCCCTGTTCGACTGTTGTTTTTGCGCGAAACGGCGAGTTGCTCGGAGCGCGAATCTCGCAGGACCAGCAGTGGCGATTTCCTCCGAGCGACTCGGTGAGCTACAAGTTCGAGCGCGCAATAATCACCTTCGAGGATAAGCGATTCTACACTCACATCGGCGTAGATCCGTTGGCCATTGTCCGAGCGTTTTCTCAGCTTGTCACCAATCGCCGAGTTGTCAGTGGTGCGAGTACGCTCACGATGCAGACAATAAGGCTAAGTCGCAACAGACCAAACAGAAATATCATAGATAAAATAATCGAAACTTTCGGAGCATTGTGGCTCGATTTGGTGCGGTCGAAACGTGAGATTTTGGCGTTGTATGCCTCGAATGCTCCCTTTGGTGGCAATGTTGTTGGTCTTGAGGCTGCGTCGTGGCGCTATTTTGGTCGGTCGTCTTATGAGTTGTCGTGGGCTGAGGCTGCAATGTTGGCGGTTCTGCCTAATCAACCTTCGCTTATTCACCTGAAACGAAATCGCGAATTGTTGCTTGGCAAGCGAAACCGTTTGCTCAATAAACTTTACCGCAATGGCGAAATTGACTCTCAAGAGTATACACTTGCCATCGACGAGCCTATCCCTGACGAACCGCTGCCACTGCCACGTCGGGCGCCTCACCTGACCGAGCGAATGGTCA
>JAZOQL010000200.1:0-12323 GCA_045656065.1 Rikenellaceae bacterium
GGCTTGTCGCACAAAATTGAATGTATTGCTCACTCAACGTGTGGACCTCTCTACGGCCATTGGCGAGCTGATGGACGATTTCGCTGCTGGTAATAAATATATGAAGGTCTACAAGCAGATGAAGATGTACAACGATCCGGAACTTAATCCGGTGCTTTACGCAAAGAAATAGTCAGATTATGAGGCGATTGTTGGTCATACGACTCTCTGCGATGGGTGATGTGGCAATGACTGCGCCCATAGTTCAGGCGGTGCGCCGCGAGGCTCCCGACCTGGAGATTTTCGTGCTGACCAGACCTTTTTTCAGTCCCTTCTACCGAGATATTGACGGAGTGAAATTTGTTGACCTCGATTTGAAGGGGCGTCATAAAGGTTTGGCCGGAATGGTGCGTCTGTGGCGTGACATTATGCGCGATATCAAACCCGATGCTGTGGCCGACCTGCACGATGTCCTGAGGTCTAAATTGCTCAGAACTTTGCTCCGCCTGAGCGGCGTGAAGGTGGCAGTATTGGACAAAGGTCGCAGCGAAAAAAAGAGCCTGCTGAAACTTGGCTGGAAGAGTTGCAATCCGCTGAAGAGTACCCATTCGCGCTATGCAGATGTCTTCCGCAAGTTGGGATTCCAGATGAACTGCGGTGTGGAAATTGCTCGTCGCACAAGGGAAATCCCATCGGTGTTCGGCGCAAAAGAGGGACTCTGGTTGGGTATTGCTCCGTTTGCTCAGCACTTCGGAAAGATGTACCCGATGAAGAGTATGACCAAAGTTATCGAGTCACTGAGTGGATACGACAATCTTAAGATATTCATCTTTGGTGGTGGTGCTACCGAAAAGGCCGTAGCCGAAAAGTTGGAACAAGAATACCCTAATGTGGTTTCTGCTATTGGCAAGGTGTCGTTGAGTGAGGAGTGTGACCTGACTGCGAATCTTGACTTGTTGGTTTCGATGGACTCATCGGCTATGCATATGGCATCGTTGGAGGGAGTCAGAGTGGTGTCGATATGGGGTGCAACTCACCCTCACGCGGGATTCCTGGGTTATGGTCAGTCGCTTGAGGACGCTGTGCACTTGCCGATGGAGTGTCGTCCGTGTTCGATTTATGGCAAGGCTCCGTGTCACAGAAACGATTACGCTTGTATGAATGACATATCGCCCGAGATTGTTGCAGAAAAAATCAAGTCGATTCTCAATCTGTAACGAGTTTAATTCGGATAAAAATTACGCCTCCCGACCCGTGTGGACAGGAGGCGTTTTCATTTTTGTCTTGAATGCTAAACTTAGAGTTTCAGTCTGTATATGTTCGACACGTGTGCAAATCCGTGTCGCTCGAAGAAGTGGTGAGCACTGTGGTTGTTCACTCCCGACTCCAAGTAGCAATCCTTTATGTTGGATTGTTTAAAGTATTCCATCGCCTTTTCCACCAATGATTGACCGATATGTTTGCCTCGACATTCGGGAGTTACAGCCAAATCGAAAATCATTCCGAACGGAGCATCACCGTCATCTGTAATCCCAAAGATGATAAAACCGTTCAATAGGCCATTGTCTTCGTTCAGCAATATGCGGTTTTCGGCTATGGCCACTTGACGGTCTAAATACTCAGCCCACTTCTCTCTGAAATCAGGAGCCAGCACGCCAGAATCCACTGCGATGCCCATTTGCAGCTCGCCGTGTGAGATATAGTCTTTATGTTCTTCGAGGATATTGGCGAAAAATTCGCACAACATTGCTTTGTCGTCTTTGTTATATTCTCTAATCATTATTAAAAGTTTTGATCATTTTTCAATCTTTTCTGTCGTCTGTACATTCGTATGCTGATGTGAGTGAGGTGCATAATGCCTATGACAATACCCAGCGTCGTAATGATTATAAGGAATATGGCAGCACTCTTTCCAAATGACTCGGACAGCAACGAATAGACCTTAACCTCGTCGCCGGCCAACAGCACTCCGAACAGTGATGCAAACGAAATGAACAGCAAAATGTACTTCGAATCGTATGCCTCTTTGAGCTGTATCATATTGTTGGCATTGTTGAGCGAATTGTCAATGTGGTCGATTGTTTCGTTCAGGTGGCGTTCGTCCTCGTCTATGCGCAGCCGCTTGTTCGTGGCCTGAAACATATACTTGTGTGACATATAGCGCAGGTAGCGGAACGAATCCAGCTGAAGAATGATGTTCGACAATTTGATGCCCAAGTAGGCATTCTGTTCAATAATCGTGCGAATGTTTCCGCCTACGGCAAGATGCGAGTTGTTTATGTATTTGTACAATACATAGTTAATCATATATTTTTTGCTCAGCAGAATTTCGATAATGACAAGATATTCGGGCCAGCTGACGTGGTAGTGATTTCTGCGCATCAGGTGTTTTTTCCAATCGGTCGGAGCCTCATCACCTCTCAGTCCGTAGGTGCCGAACACAACGCAGATATTTTCGTTTGCCAAGACCAGGTCGTCGGTGTCTATTGCGATGTTTTCGCCACAGATGTCTTTGTAATTTCCCTCCATACGATATGGCCACTCCTCGGGATAGAAACTCATCAGACCTATGAGTTCGGATTTGTGATTCATCTCGATGTGTTCGATGATGTCCTCTTCCTGCATCTGGGGAAAACCATTCAGCGCGCCCTTGTGGTCTATCGATTCCCAGATGTCGAGAAATACGTAGTGGTGCTCATTGAGTCTGAATTGGTTGTCGCTCATTTTGTAGAAATATTCTGCATAGCGGCGTTGAACCTCATCAAACGAGGTGATGACCTCGTCGGTTGACGTTGCTCGGTATGTTGATTCTGCATCGAGACAGAGATTGGTGATTTTGATGCTTTCAACCGAACCGCTGATTGTCTGTATGCCTCGGTCATCGGATTCCCAATGTTCGACCCTTTGAACGAGTGCTGCAAGGGTAATCATCTGGTCGGTGTCGAGCGGAGCACTTGTTCTACAAAATTGGAAACTCTCTCCATCATCGGGGACAATGATTCGATATGAGAGCTCGAATGTCAAATTGAAAAAGACGGTCAGCATTACGCAGACGTGTCCCTCGATGTGAACCGGATTCTCTTTCCCGATTTCAATGGATATATCGAACCCCTTAAGTTTATAGCGGTTGATGATTTCCGAATCTTTGGTTTCGCGAATGAACAGTTGTTCATCAATAGTGCCTTCAGTTACGCCGGAGATAAAGTCATTTTCAGCAATTTGAACATTTGGCGCAATGAACGTCTGCAAAAAAATAATCGAAAAGTTATTGTACAACAATCCATCTTTGCACTGACACAGATTCTTCATAGTGAATGGTGATTTCGTAGTTCAGCTACAAAGATATATATTTTTGCGAAATGATACAAATAGACACTATAGATAAAACATTTGCAGGTATAAATTAAAAATATCAGATTTTCAACTATTTTATGATGGATTTTGTCTTAAGTCTGTTTATTTTTACCTATCTTTGTGGCGTGGAAATAAGTATGAAAATTAATTAAAACAAAACTTTACGAACAATGAAAAAATTCTTTTCTTTCTTGGCAGCTGCAGCTATGCTGTTCACTGCTTCGTGCTCGAACGATGAATCGGGCGCAGATGGTGATGCATTCGTTTCGTTCGCTCTGAATCTTGACGGTGTTACATCTACGAAGGCAGATCCGGTTATCGGTAAAGGTACAAAGGTCAATACGCTTATGTACTCGATTTATGAACTGAAAAAGGATCAAGACGGCAAGGTTATTTCAACTAACTATCTGTCAACTGTTCCTGCTAAAACAGTTACCTTCCCTGCTACTGAAGTAATCCGCTTGGCTAAGAACAAAGACTACAAAGTTGTATTCTGGGCTCAAAGCAGCGAGTGCGGTGCATACAGTGTTGACCCTGAAACTATGGAAGTTTCTGTTAGCTATGACGGCTACAACAACGACGAAAATCGTGACGCATTCTTCAAGGCTATCGAAGTTCCGCACGTTACAGGTTCTGTTGAAGTTGATGTTGAAATGAAACGTCCGTTCGCTCAGTTGAACGTGGGTGTTATCTCAGAAGATTGGGAAGCTGCTGTGATTTCTCACGCTAAGGTTCTCAACTCACAGGTTACTATCTCTGAAGTAGCAAACAAAATCAACCTGCTCACAGGTGAAGTTGAAGCTGCTGCACAACCACAATCTATTACATTCAGAATGGCTCAAATCCCAGGTCCAAGTGAAATGTTGATGGTTGACGTTGACAATGACGGCGAAAAAGAACCTTTCTACTACTTGTCAATGTCTTATCTGTTGGTTAATGACCAAAATACTGAAGATGGTTCAGGTCCTGCAAACGTTGCTGTTGACTTCGTATTCGAAACTGAATCTAACCAAATCACTCTGAATGTCCCGACAGTTTCTGTTCAACGTAACTACAGAACAAACATTCTGGGTCAAATCCTCACAGGCAACGTTACATTCGACGTTTACATTGATGCTGAATTCGATGGCAATCATAATATTGATATCACTCCGAAAGAAGATATCGTTTTGAAAAACGACTATGCAGAGGTTTACAACATCGAAGGCCTTATGAAATGGTGTTACATTGTGAACAACGAAGAGGGCAAGTTGGGCTATGGTATGAAGTTGATGGAAAACATCATTCTGCCGGCTAAGACTATCGAATTGGATGCTGCAAACAAGACTTACAAGTTTACTACAACAGACATCACAGTAACTGATGGCGTGCCTTCTGGTAGCAACTGGGTGCCCGTAGGTTCAAACATTTCAGATTATGATGAAGCATATACAGGTCACATTGATGGTCAAAACTTCAAAATTCAAGGTCTTAGAGTTGCTCAAAGTAGCAGCAATTTTGTAGGTTTTGTTGGTCTTTTGTGGGACGATGCTTCAGTTAAAAACATTGTATTTGAAGATGCTGTTGTTAGCGGCGCATCAAATACAGGTATTGCTGCTGGCCGTGCGCAAAATGGAACTTTCGTTGAAAATGTCCACGTTTTAAATTCATCAGTTGTTGGTACAGAAAGCGTTGGTGGTATTGTTGGTTACAACTATCGCAGAACGGTTAAAGCAGACGGTACCGTTTTCAATGAAGCAATGTCGTATTTGAGAAATTGTACAACAGATAAGAATACTAAGGTTGTAGGTAGCGGCTCAAATATTGGAGGTATTTGTGGTATGAATTACGGCGCTGTTATTATTAATTGTGTAAACAATGCTGATGTTACAGGTAAGACTTATGTTGGTGGTGTAGTTGGTTATACACGTGACTACCATCACGATACAGATTATTATGTAATCGCTTGCGGTAGCACTGCTGAGGCTACAATTACTGCAAAAGATGGTTCTGTTGGTGGTGTTGCCGGATATGCTATGACAGATGATAGTCACAGAAATACAGTAGGTTATATCGTAGCTTGTTACTCACAGTCTTCAGTTTCGGGCAAAAAATCTGCAGTAATTTTGGGTTCATCAAGCAATTCGACAGTAATAGCATCAGTTGGTGTTAAGAATGGAACAACACAAGCGTGTGACAGCGACTGTACAGTTAACGGTGTATTTGCATACGACAACGCTGCAGCCGTAACTCAAGCTGACGTAGACGCTATGAATCAGGCGATTGCTACATATAATGCGACTTCGGGCATCGAACAAACTTGTCCATACACTTGGGAATGGACAAACGGTAGCCTTCCGGTTTTGAAATAAGCTAAATTATCTGAAAGTATTAAGGTGGTAGCCGCTCGGGTTACCACCTTTTTTTATGCCCACAGCTATCGGGATGACGTAGTCAACGACGTCGCGATAGGCGAGGGGGTAGTTAGTGCTCGGTCAGAGCGCGCAGCAGCTCAGAATGAGGGCGAAACTGCCCGCATAGCAACAGTTCGTGATTTCATACAAAGGCGACGTTTTTTGCGCTCTCGAGCCATTAGAGCAATACCAACATAGGCATAAAAAAATGACTGCCGAATTGCTCGGCAGGCGTTGAGATAAGTGAAACAGTTTATTATTTTATAGTAACGTGAGTATTAGCACCGTTTTTGCTGTCCCAAGTCGAAATCCACCACAAATCACCTTCGTTTACTGTACAGTTTTCAATAGTCATATTAAGAGCTGTCAATGTAGAACTATTAGTCTCAATAGCACCTGTTGTTGGTTTTCCTGCAACCTTAGTAAAGGTACAATTAGTGAAATAAACGTTTGTTGTCACACCTTCACCATAGCAGTTTACAGCACGGTCACCATAAGTAAATTTACAACCAGTAAACTCAATGTTTTGACCACCCCAAGTCCACAGACAGTGTTCAGCTCCATTTGAATTCAATTCACAGTTTTCAAATTTGGTCAAACCTGCGCCATATGCAAATTGCAAACCATTAATTGCACAATCTTTATAGGTCAGACTTGCATAGTTTGCAAAGCCCATATAGATTGCGGTGCCGAAGTTCAATGTCACACCTTCAAATTTAAGGTTTGCACCAGTGACAAATTGGTTACGTTCATCAACACTGCTGCAATCGATAACGGCATTTTTTGAACCTTTGAAAGTCAATGTCTTACCTTGAAAGTTATTCTCAGGCATTTCATAATTACCAACAGGTAAAATGATTACATCATTATTCTCAATTGCGGCAACGGCGTCACTAAATTTGTAATAAGAACCTTTCCTTAGAATTACAAAAGTAGGAACTGGTTTTCCGTCAATCATAATTGTGATATACTCCTTACCTCCTTTGATGTTCCACAATGTATTTCCACTTACTAACCCTGTTCCAAAGCCAGTTGCAGTTGTGTTATTAATATTAACAGTGAATTCTTCACCATTAGAATTAATATCTATTGCGGTAACAGGTTTGCCGTCATAAGTATATCCAATTTTACTAGCTGTAAATGTACAATTTTCGATATTGATAGTAGTTTCTGTTTCAGCTCCATCATTGTAAACTTGAATACCTTTACCTTCAGAACAATTGAATGTACAATTTTTAAAAGTAGCATCAGAGTAATCTGTATAGATGTAACTTGTTTTGGGGTCAATAGTACAATTATTAAATTCTACAACTGACATTGAACGATATTGACCTTCATATGTACAATTTTCAAATACAACAGATGCAGCTCTACTAAAACCACCTGTATAAGCACTACCCGTATTAGGAGAAACGACCTTCAAGTTTTTGAAAGTCAGACTCAAACCATCTGCATAGCAGTTAAGACCACCATCTGCACCACCAGCTATTGAGTTGAATGACAAAACAGTACTATTGCCTACACCTTCAAATGTAAGTTTACGTTCACCGGCTCTTGTTCCTTTTGTTGTTATACTTGAAGGCAATACAAATTCGCCAGTTCCAATTTTAATAACATCACCGTCATAAGCTGCTGCAATTGCTTCTGCCAATGTTGCATACAAATTATCACCAATGCGGATTGGTCTCTCTGTAGTTACACCGTTGTTATTATTAATTTCTCCATCAAATCTATTATCGATAGTCACGTTGAAGTCGAGGTTACCGGTCAAGATTTGACCTACCAAGTTAGTACGGTAGTTGCGTTCAACCGGAACTACGTCCAAACCTGACTTGAAGTTAATTTGCTTGTCGTTATTGCTGTAGAATTCAAATTCAGCAGCTACGTTCTTTTTTGCACCTACCAATACGTAGTTCATTGAAAGATATTCGTATTCTACGCCATCTACAACCAATTTTTCATTAGGTATAGTATTCAAAGTAAATTCAATTTCTTCAGTTTCACCGCCAGAAACAGAACCGTCCAGCAAGTTCAAAGTGTTGTAAACACCTGTAACCTTAGCCAAAGATTTTGTGATGATTACACCTGAATGTTCTGCATCTTGGTAGTCTTTAGCAGTAACACCTACGTTCAATTGTGCGAACGGACGAGTCAAGAGCACGTCGATTCTTTCTGAACCTGTAACTGTAAACTCAACTACACCATAGAATGCGTCACGAGCTTCGTCGTTAGCGTTTTCTGCGTAGTTAACTTTGATGTTAACTGTACCGTCTACACCAACTGCTTCAACATTGTAAGCGTTAGTTTCTTTTTGAGCCCAGAATACAGCTTTGTATCTCTGGTCTTTAGCGAGCTGAATCTTTGGTGTTACTGTAGAGAAATCCGCTGCATAATCATAGTGATTAAGACGTTTGCCCTCAGCATCAAAGATGTAATAGAAGAGTTTTGTCACATCAGCACCATCACCGATAGTACGAGTGCCTGATTGACCTTCGAGACTCAAGTTGAACGTTACCTGAGTGTCGTTTGCGTCGTTCGTACCCAAATCCTCGTTTGAGCACGAAGCAGCGAACAGCATAGCTGCCGCTGCTAAAAAAGAAAAAATCTTTTTCATTTTTGTTGTTATTAAAAGTTTTATAAAAAAAATCTGACACTGCAAAGGTATGTAATTATTAATAAAAACAACAAATATTTCAAATAAAAATCTTGAAAATCGAAAATTTGATTTTATACTTTAATCGCTAATATGGGTTATATAATATATTGGCAAGTAAATTTGTGAATTTATCATCGCAAAAAAATAACCTGTCCGATTTTCGGACAGGTTATCTTTTCTATTCTGACAAGCAATTATTTTGCAACATAAGGATAAGCAGCCTTAGTAGCTTCATCAGTATTTGCTACTACAAAGTTTGAGATACCACCATTGGTGTTAAACATACCACCTTTTACAGTGATTGTTCCACCGAAGTATACTTCAAAGATTCTGTTTACAGAACCACTTGTCCACAAACTTGTAAACTTACCGCCGTTAACTTGGATGTCACCACCAGCTGCTGCTCCACAGAAGAAACAACCACCACCATTGCTATTAGCTTTGCCGTAGAATTCACCATCGTTAATAGTCAATAAAGCGCTAACGTACGCGAAGTGACGAGTCATAGTTTTTTCAACGATATTTTCAAACTTACCACCATTAATCACAACTTCGCTACCTACGTTAATCATACCGTTATTTGATTTGAATGTACCACCATTGATAGTGATCTTTCCACCTTCGCGGCTGTCGATGCTATAACGATAAGTTGCAGGAGAATCAAGAGCAGTACCTGTTGAAATATATTCACCACTTTCAACAACAACTTCACCACCGATAGCACGTACGGTTGACTCATAAGCGATAACTTTACCATTCTTGATTGTCAGTTTACCACCTTCAATTGCCTCAAATGCACTTGATGATGGTGCAGTAACGGTCTTGCCGTTGAGGTCAAAAGTGATATCTTTGCCGTTAATAACAATTGTTTCGGTCAATTCGATATCATTGTCAAGAGTGATAGTTGAGCCATTTTCAGCTTTTGCGATTACAGCTCTCCAACCAGAAGCAACTACATAATTGTTACCTTCTTCAATAAGTTCGTATGTTTCAGGCACATTCTTAGTTGTAATATCACTCAAGTTCATAGCAGTCTTAGCGATAGACACCTCAACAGGCCACTTAGTTGAACCCTCTGTTACAAACAGATATGCGCTGTTTACTCTTGCACCGTCTTCTACTATAAGTTTACCATTGTTTGCTTTTGCACTCGGATCGTGGAAGAAAATACCTTTGTTTTCACCTTCAATCACTGAACCAGCTTTGATGATAAGTTCATTTTGTTTGCTGTCGCTGTTCAGGAACTGACGAATAGCACGGTAATTTGATTTCACTGTTGCGCCATTGATTGTTGCCATAACATCACCAATGTTACCATTTGTGAGAATGTCAATACCATAAGCCATATCAGTACCACCTTGGTGCTCGATAAGAATGTTTTCGTTTACAGTAAGAACACCGCCCGGATTGTTAGAAATTACAGCAGAGTATCTGTCCCAACCGTTGTTGTGAGTTGCAGATGCAAACATCTTAGCTTGACCTTCAGTTGAGTTGGTAATGACGAGAGTACCATTGTTTTGAATCAAACCATAGTTCTTTTCAGTATTGTCAATACCTGTAATTGTACGACCGTTCAAATCAAGAGTGATTTCAGCACCAGCAGGAATTGTTACTGATCCTTCAAGTTTAAAGCTTTTAATAATTTTAACGGTTTGGCCGTTAGCAGCACCAATCGCATCTTGAAGATTGTAAAAACCTACACCATCAACATCTGCTACATAATATTTTGTATTGTCTATATTGTTTTCTTCTGTAATTGTGTTACCTGCTGCTGCCTCAATGGCTACTGCGTGTGTGCCATTGAAAGTAGTGTTCTTTACAGAAACTTCATTTCCAGAAGCCATAAGTTTTACACACAAACCCCAATATTGTGAATTATATGCGTACAAACAATTAAGTGTTGCACCATCAATGTTGACTTTGTGATTACTGCCCCAAATATTGATTACATTTGCACCTTCGTATGTACCGCCATTGATTACAATAGTATTGTTGCTTGAATTGTCACCAGACTGATTTACGGCATAAGCCCAGTCACAAGCAGATGCATCTGTAAAGTCAACAGAACATTGATTCAACGTAAGAACTACATTTTGGACATTGTCGATACTAACACCTCTAATGTCGTTGGGATATTGCATTACTGTTCGAGAAACAAAGTTTACATTGTTGAATGTAACTTCGATGTCGCCCTTAGTAATGCGGATAATTCGATTTGCAGTAGAAATAATCTTGTTACCGTTACCATTGATGATGGTGTTTCTATCCAACAACATCACGTCAGTAAGTTCGATGTCTTTATCAAGGTTGATTACCATAGCATTTGACTCAGATTCTGAATCAGTTTCTTCAGTAGCGATAATTGTACCTTCAGCAACGACTGGCATATCATCCTCATCTTCCAAGCGAACTACTACAGGTGTAGATGAATTTGCAGATTTAATTTCTGCAACTTCGCCACCTTTTTTAATTTCAACTGCACCTTGTTGTACCTTAAGTTGTGTGCCAACAGTTACACCTGAAGAGATAACAAGTGTGCTGCTTGATGTTTTTGCGTCGATATAGTTGAATTTACCTTGAGACAAAATCACGTGTGCATTAGGCAAGTCAACAGTCAAATTTTCAATTATCACTGCTTCTGGAGTCGAAATTGCAACTGTATTAGCATATATATCATCTTCACTTTCAATTTTAAGATTTGAATTAGCTTTAGAATCAACAAAATTGAATGCTACTTCTCTTGCAATGAATGTTCTAGGAATTGTAACAGTTACATTTGTTTCATCTTTCAGACCTTTAACATTATATGTAACAGGTTCTTTTGAAGTGTTATCTGCCAATGCATCTTCCAAATAATCATACTCAACAACCTTAAATTGTGGTTGGATATTTTCGTCGCCGTCGAAGTCAGCATCGATAGTCACGTTGAAGTCGAGGTTGCCGGTCAAGATTTGACCTACCAAGTTAGTACGGTAGTTGCGTTCAACCGGAACTACGTCCAAACCTGACTTGAATGCGATTGTCTTACCTTTATTATTTTCATCTACGTAAGAATTTGTCGCAAATTCAAATTCAGCAGTTACGTTCTTTTTTGCACCTACCAATACGTAGTTCATTGAAAGGTATTCAAAGGCATCTTGACCAACTGTCAATGTTTCATCACTTGCAGCTTTCGGAGTTGCAGCCATAGCAAATTCTGCAGTAGTTTCGCCATCCACAGAGCCGTCAAACAAGTTCAAAGTGTTGTAAACACCTGTAACCTTAGCCCAAGATTTAGTGATTTCAACACCTGAATGTTCTGCATCTTGGTAGTCTTTAGCAGTAACACCTACGTTCAATTGTGCGAACGGACGTTCCAAAACAACGTCGATTCTTCCTGAACCTGCAAGGTCTTCAATTTTGTGAGCTTTGAAGAAAGCGTCACGTTTTTCATCATTACCAGCAACGTTTTCATTGTTTGCCTTTTTGTAGTTGATGGTAACAGTTTTTTTGTCATCAGACAATGTGTAAGGAGCCTCTGCGTGTTGAGCCCAGAAAACAACAGTGTAATCCTGATCCTTAGCCAGTTTCAATGAAACTGTTTCTGAACCGTTTGCAAATGCATTTTCCTTGTTTCCTGTAAGCGCAGCCAACAAGTTGTTTTGTTCATCAAACACTGCATAACAGAGTTTGTTAACAGTCGTTCCATCACCGATAGCACGAGTGCCTGATTGACCTTCGAGACTCAAGTTGAACGTTACCTGAGTGTCGTTTGCATCGTTCGTACCCAAATCCTCGTTTGAGCACGAAGCAGCGAACAGCATAGCTGTCGCTGCTAAGTAAGAAAAAAATCTTTTCATTTGTAAATAGTTAAAAAAAATCGTAAGTTTTTTATAAAACTTTTAACACTGCAAAGGTATGTAATAATCAATAAACTTTGCAAGAATTTCCAAGAAAAAAAT
>JAZOQL010000201.1:0-4168 GCA_045656065.1 Rikenellaceae bacterium
AGGTGGATTATATCTCCAACTCCGAGTCGCAGCACTTTGGCACAATGGCGCGACTCATCTTTGCTGAATGTGTAGATTTGCTCGCTTATATCTGGTGTGTAGAACAGTTGCATAACTATTTGATTGTGTTTTTGTTATAGAATAATTCCAGCAGTGTGCCATCAATTTCCGAGCACTCGTCAGCGGTCAGATTCAGGCTCGGAGCGCGCACTCCGCTCTCGGGTGTTCCGCTACCGCCAGCCAGTTCCCAGACGCGCAATTTCGAGTGAAATATCCTCGCTTCGTCCCACAAGTTGTGTGCTAAGAGATTGTTTGTCAGCGTAGTGCCGCCCTCTACGAATAGTGTGGTAATTTTGCGTTCATAGAGTTTTTTCATCAACTCGTCGAGCATATTTTCTCCGAAGTCGATAGTCTCGACTTCACATTCGGGGTGCAGTTCTGCGCATTTAGTCAGATTGTCTTTTGTTGTGAATATTAGTGTATCTGCCTCTGAATCAAACACATTCGCCTTTGGTGCGAGTCTGAGGGTGCGGTCGATTACTATGCGCAGAGGGTTTTGTCCCTCGGCATTTCTCACAGTGAGTCGCGGATTGTCGCGCTCGATTGTATTTGTTCCGACCATAATTGCATCACACTGCGCACGCCAACTGTGCACTAATTCTCGACACTTCTCGCCTGTCATCCAGGGCGCGGGCTCCGCAGTTGAGCGGTCGTTGTCGATGAATCCGTCTGCAGTTTCGGCCCATTTGAGAATCGTGTATGGGCGCATAAGTGTGTGATATACAATAAAATCTTTGTTCAGTTCTTTGCATTTCTCTTCCAATACTCCACACACTACCTCTATCCCGGCATCTCTCAGTTTGGCTATGCCGCGACCTGCGACTTTTGGAAACGGGTCAATCATACCGATTACTACGCGCGGTATTTTGCACTGCACAATCAGGTCGGCACAAGGCGGAGTTTTGCCCCAGTGGCTACAGGGTTCGAGCGTGACGTAGAGCGTGGATTCGCACAGCAATGCCTTGTCTTTCACCGAGTTAATGGCATTGACTTCGGCGTGGTGACCTCCGTAATATTCGTGGTAGCCCTCTCCGATAATCTTTCCGTTGTGAACAATTACACAGCCCACGTGGGGGTTTGGTCGCACTTGTCGACCACCTCGTGCTGCGAGTTCGAGGCATCGGCCGATGTAGTATTCGTTGTTTTGCAAGTCGGTCATTATTTGATTTTTGATTGCCAAAATTACTAATTTTTCTTCAGAGAATAGTTACCTTTGTAGTGAAATTTATGAAATGATGAATCAGACACAACTCTTCGGTGAATTGAAACAGGCTGCATTGCAGGTCTATGACCAGCACGAAGCGGGTTCCATTGCGCGCATTCTGTTCGAGTTTTTGACAAAAACCAACTACTCGGTCGCAAATGGCGATTCGGAGGTCGATATTGACAGACTAATAATTGATAAAATTTTATTTCAGATTGTGCAATCGACTCCTGTTCAGTATATTATGGGATATGCGTGGTTGGGGGATTTGGAGTTTGAGGTGGACGAGAATGTGCTGATTCCACGCCCCGAAACCGAGGAGCTCGTGAGGTGGATTAAGTCTGAGTGCGCACAGGCACAGACTCTGCTCGACATTGGTACGGGAAGTGGTTGCATTGCTGTTTCGTGTGGCGTTTTGATGCCGCAGTTGCGCGTTACGGCGCTGGATATCAGTCAGTCGGCATTGCAAGTGGCTGCCCGAAATGCTCGAAAACATAATGTCGATATCGACTTCAAACAGAAGGATATTTTGACGGAAACTGTTGATAATAAGTATGATATAATAGTTTCAAATCCGCCCTATGTGACCGAATGCGAGAAACCGTTGATGCGTGCCAATGTGCTTGATTTTGAGCCTCATCTGGCGTTATTTGTGCCCGATGATGAGCCGCTGAAATTCTATAAACGAATTGCGCGACTCGGCTGTGATTGTCTGAATTGCGGCGGAAAACTCTACTTTGAGATTAATGAAAAGTTCGGAGTACAGATGGTTCAGATGTTGCAACAACTTGGTTATGAGAGTGTTGAACTGAGGTGCGATATTTTTGACAAACCTCGAATGGTGCGTGCCGTATGGAACAGGACAAGGTAAAACGAAAAACTGTTGAGCAGGCTCTGGCGGCGTTGCGTCGTCAGTGTGCACGAATGGAGCGTTCGGAGTTTGATGTTCGGCGGACGATGATGCGTTGGCAGATGACCGCTGACGAGGTGCAACAGGTTGTAGATAAGTTAATTGACGAGCGATTTGTGGATAACGCTCGCTATGCCGATGCCTTTGTCCGAGATAAACTCCGATTTTCGGGGTGGGGACGACGGCGAATAGTCAATGCGCTGAGAACCAAGCAAATATCTTTAGAGGTGATATCTTCATTGGAGCATTACTTTGTTGACGAGGATGACTCTGAGCGTCTGACCGAAATGCTCGAGAAAAAGGCGCGTCAGGTAAAGGCTCGAAACGCTTACGACCTGAGAGACAAGTTGGTGAGGTTTGGATTATATCGAGGTTTCGAACTCGAAAAACTTCTGCCAATTGCAATCAGAATCTCAACTGAAAAGTTTTCTTGCGACGAGTAAGTTGTTTGTTACCAATTATTTAGCTTGTATACAACTTTTACGTTGAATGTTCTCAGCGGTTGTGGATAGTATTGTGTGCTTTCCCAATAGGTGTCGAATAGGTTATCGACTGAAAATCTTAATGTTAGAGATTTAATGTTCCACTCGACAGACGCGCTGTGCAGGTTGTAGTCGTTGGTCGAGTAGCTCTGGTCGGTTGTAGTGTAGCGCTTGCCTGTATATCCGCAGTAGTAGTTGAAAATTAATGTTTTATACTGTGATGTAAGGTTTACATTCCACTTGTTTCGGGGAACGTACGGCAGTTGCTTTCCGACCGAAGCATCACCGTCGAACGAGGCTTGTCGGTTGTGTGCGTCTGTGTTGCAGTAGTTGAATACCAGACGATTAGACAGATTGCCGATGTGGAAAAGCGATTCGAGCGAAACCTCAACCCCCTTAGACCTAACCCGATTCATATTTTGTGGTGACCAATAGTATCGCTCCGTGGGTGTCCAGATAATCCAATCGTCGATGTCCATTCTGAATCCCGATGCTGTCAGGGTGAATTTCGCAACATATGTCGGAATGCTCCATCTGAGTGTAATGTCTTGAGATATACCGTGTTCGGGCTCGAGTTCGGGATTGCCGCCCGGTTGCCAATAGAGGTCGTTGAGCGTGGGTGCGTGGTAGTTGTAGGCGACATTTGTCGAGAGGGTCAATCCTCGGACGAATTCCCACTCGGCACCAACCGAGCCTGTGGGCATAACAAGCTCGTCAAACGTTGTAACTTTTGCAGATGCTCCGACTTTTAATTTTTCCAAAGGCAGCCACTGCCCATTTACGCCGCCGCTAAAGGTGTATCTATCAATGTTTTCGGTGTTTAAATCCTGTGCATCGGTTATGTCCGCCCGACCTTGAATCATTAGTTCGTATGAAAACTTTTTGCCGAGCTGTTTGGTGTAGTTGCCGTCAATCAAGAATGTGTTAATAATGTTTTTATTGTATTGGTCGCCCTCGCCACCCATCTCTCTGCGGTAGCGCAGGTCCTCGTGCAGCCACGATGTGCGAATATCGAGTTGGCCTTCGGCTACGGGGTGGCTCACCGACAGAGTCGAGCGCAGCGAAAGGTCTTTTTGTGACTCGACAGATTTGTGTGACACCACGATGGGTTGGGGTAGCCAGCGGTCGCTCCACATTGCCCAGAAATCGGCTTTGATGTCGGTTTTGCCTGTACGTCCTGCAAATTGTTGCATTATGCCGCCCTGTTTGTAATCGCTGCCCGTTCTGCGTGCGTAGAATGGGTCTTTGCTAAGAACCTTGTTCAGAAATTTGAAATCGTTGTCCGAGCTCTGCCACCAGCCTCGGGTTGTGAGTGTCAGCTTGCCGAGACGGTATCCCGCCGAGAGTCCGTATGTTTGAGTGTTGTTTGAGCCATATTCAACCATTGCTTCCACGCCCCGAGGTGCGGATAGGCTCTCCAGGCGGATTGTTCCTCCCAACACGCCGCTCACCCCACGCGAGTCGGCTGCTCCCAGCGAGAGAGTCACGCGGTCGAGAAAAAATGCAGGTATG
>JAZOQL010000202.1:0-4376 GCA_045656065.1 Rikenellaceae bacterium
ATCCCAAGTGAGGTTGTAAAGGAAAAAGGTGTTGGATTCTTCGATGAACTGATAGGCAGGAAGAAAGGTTTGTCGTTCACTTTGCCAAAATTGCACTTTGCCGATGGCGGTTTGGTGCAGACTTTGAGTACACCGAATTTCAACACCGAAAACTCGTTCGACTATGATACAATGAAAGAAGTGTTTGCAGAAGCCGTGAGTGAAATCCAGCCAGTCGTTTCAGTCAAGGAAATATCAAATGTGCAGAAACGTGTACAAATAAAGGAGACAATATCAAGGCAATAATTAGAACAACGCTTTTATATCACTTATATATCTGACGGGCGGTTTGTATTCGGATGCGTAAACCCAACGATAGCCGCCCGCTGATTTTCGTTTGCCTTTGCAGCATTCGATGATGTGACCGTGGTTAATTCCGAGTTCACGCTGTACTTCTATTATCGAAGACCATTTTTTTATGAATTTCCCGTCCAAAGTCAACTGAACAATAGATTTATTTCTATGTTCTATTGTTAAAGGATTTGAATTGTTTTCTTTTTGTGAACACCATTCAAGGTTTTCTACAAAATTGTTAATGCGGTTTGTATCTTTATGATTTATTTGCGGTTTGTTGTTTGTATTTGGTATAAACGCTTCCGCAACAATTCGATGTATTAAGATGAGGTTGTTGTCAATACGCGCCTCTTTATAGCCGTGACTTCCGATACATTGTGATATTATTTTTTCTTTACCATTAAAACGAAAATCCAAACATTTCACACGTCCAAAATTGCTGACTTGATACCTTGGGTGTTCAACTCCATCAATAACTACAGTTTTCCAAATTTCTTTTATCATAGTGTTGTTTACAATAATATAATAAAAATCCGCGAAACCGTGCAAAACCATCGCGTATAAATATCAAAGATAAATTAGATTACTAATGAGACAAACTACAGTCAACACCGTAACCGTCACGTATCCGAACACCACTGTCTGGACATCGGACAACATATTCATAAGCCTATCGGACGAAACTTATCCCGTTGGTTGTCAAATATCAGTCACAAACCTTTCAACCACAAAAACGAGGACGCTCACATACATATCCGAACTGAAGAACCTAACGCTCGATATCGGTGACACCGTTAGGCTTCTGTCGGATGAGAGCGGTTCAACGCTCAACATCAAAATATCCGTTTACACAGACCAATTCTTTGTAGGAAGTTTCGCCGTCAACATACAGACACTTTGCGGAAGGACGCTCACAAGCAGAAGCCACGGGGCTGCGAGAACTTTCTATGTTTACTCATACGATGAACTCTATAAATTTCACCTCCTGCTTACTGGAACGGGCGCGTTGCGTGTAAACGGCGGGAACAACATACCCGTTACGCAAAGCGGAAGGAACTCCTTCAACCTTCAGAACTACATAAATTCAACTGGCAATTACGACCTCTGTTACTTTATGGGTGTGAAAGGCGGCGGAATCGGAGGCAAAGACTATGTGACGAGCGTTGACATAGTTGACGTTAATCCGTCCGTGTTTTCCGCAGTCGCGAGCCTTACTTTCAGAGACCTTGACCCAATACCAACCGACCCTATCAAGGGCGGCGGAATATGGGAGGATTCGAGAATTGACCTTTCCCGCTACTGTATGAAACTCATATATGACGAGCCTTGTTCGGATTTCGACTTCTTTGAGATACGCTATTGGGACACTGATGGCTGTATGCGTTATTTAGGCGGCAAGGTAGCGTCAACGACAACGACATCGAAACAGAAAAACTATGTCGGTGCGCGAAACTCCGTTTACAGAGACATAAGCCAGAGGCATATAGAGGAGGCAAACGAGACGGTGAAGGTTCTGTTCAGCGACATACGCCGTGACGCATACTTCGAGGACGTTCTGCTTTCACCGCACGTCTATTTCAGAAACTACGCGGGCGAATGGATGCCTTGCAGCGTTGCGGACAGCAAAATAACAATAAAGTCTGACGAATATTCAGACCTTGAACTTCAAATAGAAACTTGGAAACAATAAGATGATAGCAATACAACTTGCAGGCGGATTTCTCGATGTGTACAGCCAAGACATCGAGTTCCAATGGAAAACGGTGCGTTTCTCCGAAAGCATATCCGATGCGTTCAGCAACGACTTCACACTGCCGAAAACGCAGAACAACCTATCGCTGCTCGAATGCGCGGGTCTGTTAGACCAACAGACGCAGCCTCTCGGCACGCAGATTGCGCCCGCAACTATGCTGTTGGGCAGCAACACGCTTGACATATACATACAAGTCGTATCCGTTGAGGACGAGAGTCTGTCCGTTTGCCTTTTCGAGAAGCGGATACCCGAAGATATACTCAACACGAAGATTGGCGACATATTGCGCGACACGGATGACGATATATTCGTTTGGAACGTGAACACACAGAGCGCATACCCGAATTGGTTCAAAAAATACCAATACAGCCTCACCAATGGCATCAACCCGAACTACGCCCAACTGCACCCTTCAACCGACATAAACAATGTCATACAAAGGGTGAACCAACTTTGCGGAATAAACATTCCGTCATCCCCTTCGCAGCACTATGTTATAGCAACAAAAAAGACTGTAAGCCCTCACAACAGAATCCAAGTCATCGAAGGTCACTGGACTTCCGACAGCGGCAACTTCGCCGTTCTTTCGGGCGGTCAGCACGTGGTCAATGACTGCGAGTTCTCTTACAGCCCCGACCAAACAACCATAACTTTCAATCGTGATTGCAAAATCAGCGGTCGTGTCTATTATTCTTGGAAGAAGAAATCCACGGTGACAAACAGTTTCTATATGTACATCTGCCGTTACAGACCGTCAACGCCCACCTACGCCCCCGCCTACACGATGAACAGTTCAACCTATGCATCCGATGTTGACTACGGCACTTTTTCAACAACAATCAAGGCGGGCGACACATTGCGTGTGCAGTGCAACGACACGAACAAGTACGATATGCTCAACTTCGTGTTGGTGTTCGAGTACAGCGACTACAACATTGTTGACGATGACTACGGCACTGAACTGAAGTATGTCGGCAGGACACCTCGTTTGAATGTTTGGACGGACAACGGTATGATAAAGTTCGGAAACAACGGTTGGCAGTCTGTCGGGAGTTCAAACGGCTGCTACACGTATCTGTACTTTGACGGAACGCAATACGGTTACTACCACCATCAGACGAGTCATCAGAACACTCTCTACCCTGCTTACATCAACCTCGAATGGTGTTCTTTGGCTTATTTTCAATATTGGTGTAACTTGCCCGAAATAACGGTGAAAGACCTAATGTTCGGGTTCTGTTGGGCTGAAGGCAAGAAACTTGTGAACTCATACGAGCAGAATATGAATATGATGGTCAAGGTCATCAAGTATGTTGACGCAAACGATGCCGCTGTCATTGACGGAATCATAAGGAAAACTGTTATCAGTTCCGACACCGTTGGTCGCAGAAACTACATCTTGCAGAACGGGCAGGACACAGACACGGCTGCACCTATTTCAGAGATAGAAAACCAATGGCTCGAAAAAGAGAAGGTGCTGCACAAAAGTCCTTTTTCCTACTCCGTTCCAAGATACGGTCAGTGGTATGTCATCGACCAATATTCCGATTTCGAGTACGACTCCGACAGCGGCGAGTACAAGGCTAAATTCAACGATGTTGACGGTTTCGCCGTGGCGAACACGGGGGCTGTGACCTCTATGCTCTACAAGTTCGAGTTGAACGGTATGGGTTTCGAGCGAATCACACAAAGCGTTGAGGTCGAAATCGAAACCTACTCCGATGTTAGGGACTGCGACTTCGTTTTCCTGCAAGGTCACAAATATATGGTCATTGAGGGCAGCGCGAACATAGAGACGGGATACACCACACTCCGCGCCCTTCTCGTTCCGTTCACGGAAGATGACTTCGTACCCGACCATCCAAGCCCGCAGCCTGCGGAAAACCAATACGAGGACGACCACGAACAGATTTACCACGAAGACCCAACGGACGATTTCGACCCTGCGGGAGAACATCCCGACTACGAGCCTTGGGAGGACTACGACCCCGATTGGGATGATTTTGACAATGGGTATTAACACCTCTTAGTTGTATGCCGCCATAAACAACGACATCAACATTAATACCCCAATATAATAAAAATTTCCGAAACCACGCAAAACATCCGCGTATAAATAAATAAAACCTAACAAGAACAAAATTTAGAAACTATGGCTATAACAACAACCGAACTTGAAGTTTACAGCGGTAATGCAGTCGGCACTCTCGTTGGCACGAAGATAACGAAGAGCGGCTCACCGTCTTCAATCAACCTCAATTCAACGGAGTTGGGTGTCCCCCTCCAACCT
>JAZOQL010000203.1:0-2560 GCA_045656065.1 Rikenellaceae bacterium
CCATGTCGTTCTGTGAGCCAAGGAGTTGAAAAATGATGTTGTCTTCCTAAGACCGCTTGGCCTCCGACTTCTTCCTCGCGGAAATCCCAGACCGCGTCGTAGTCCATCTCCTTGCCCATTATCTCCACGGTCTTCACGGTGCCGTCCTCCATATCGTAGAGGATGTTCGTGAGGGACGTGTGCATACTGTCCAGATTGAACCGCCAGTTCATCTTTACCCAATACTTCCGTTCGTCCATTTCAAACCTCCTCACAGAACTCTAAATACAGTTCTACGGCCTCGATGTCGTCGATGAGCCCATTGTCCCTCGCGGCTCTTATCTTCGCGATTTTGGCCTGTTTTGAGGCCGTAGTGGCAAGGTACGCGACGAGCCTGTTCATTTGCAGAAACTCATTCATCTTCGGGTCATCCGAAACAAGCGTGACTCTCATCACAGTTCTCCTTTCGCTCTCAGCATCTCCTTGACCTCCGCAAGCGAGCAGTCTTTGTGAGCCATCGTGCCATCGTTGAACTTGACGTCGTAGTAGTTATCTCCAGACCGAAAACTATGGTACAGGAATCCACCTTCGTTCGGGCTGTAACCGTTCGTGCTCTCCAGTCTGTGTGCCCACATACCGTGAGCGCAATATGCCGCTCCGACCTTAAAACACACATAGCCAGTGTAGCCGAGTTTGATTGCGTTCTCCAGAAAACTCTTCATCTGTTTCAACTGGCTCATAGACAGGTATTCATTCCACCAGTCGAAGATGGACAGTTCGTCGCACACAGCATCCATCCAGAAAGCCTTGCGCCCTCTCACCCACGTCATCCTGTTCCAATCGGATGATTTATACAGTTCAGCGATGCAGTTATTCACATTCTTCAGCACCTTCGCGGCGTTCATTTCAGCGTACATCGTTCCCCTCCTTATTTCGTGACCTTGACCTTGTAGACAATCTCGAAGCCTTCGCCTCCGATACCCTTGCTCGCAACTATCTCGCATAACTTATCGAGATATTCGCCTTCATCATTGAAAAACTGCTTAAAGTCGCCGTCCTCCCATTCCTTAGAGAAATCGGGATTGTCGATTCCAAAAGACTTTCCAATCGAAACAGTCGCCTTCATTTGATTCCCCCTCCCCGTCGTGCCGTTAGGTCAGCATCCTCATTTTGTGGATTTCTGGTCAGATTTTAAACTCGTCCAGTTTCTTCAAAACTTCCACCCAGCCCCTGTACTGGCGATAGGAATATGAGTCATCCTCTTCTGGCACATCGTAGATATACTCGCCCTTTGCATTCTTGATTCTGTTCCCTTCTTCGTCCGTCCTGATGTTCATATAGTTCCTCATACGGTTCTCTGCGAACTCGTACAGGTCTCCGAACGCCTCAAGGGTAACTGCTTTCTCCTGAAACTTATTCAACTTGCTCATCTCATACCTCCTCGTAAATCGTGTACTCATCCAGAACGCCATCAAACTCCTTCGCAAACGCTTCTGCAAACGCCTTGTCATTGAAGAAAATGATGTCCATTGCTTCCCCGTTGACGAAATCGTACTCGACAGCCCATTTCGTTCCAACGACCTTCATAGCCTTACTCATTTCATACCTCCTTTGAAGTGCCTCTGGGCGAAGGTACTCAAACGAAATCCTATCGCACTCCCATCGCCCAGATGGCTTTTGATGAGGGGTTTTAGTTCCTTCAGACCCACGCACGACTGTCCCGCCGCTCGTACCCTCTCAGGTTGTTGCTCCCCGCTCTCTTTTACTTCGTTGCCCCGATTTACTGGACGGCTTTGCGTCTCTCCGATTCTTACGGTAACGGGCTTGTCAGTTTCCTGACGGCCGAACACGGTTCTTTCCGAAGGGTTTTTAAGAGTTTTCCTTCTCCTTGCAAGGCTACATTGTCCTGTCTTACCGCCTCCTTGTGGAGGACTTACTGCAATCCCTTGCTGTGATTATAATATAGCACTGTCGTTATACGTTGTCAAGCGTTTTTTACACTTTTTTCAAAATATTTTAAATTATTTTCTACGCTCTTCATTATGTGGACTTTTTACATATATAAAGAACGCCCGCCAAGACTATGCTTGACGGACGCCCTTTCGCGTTTCCTTTCTATTCCTCATACTGAAAAAAGAGGGTTATCCGATTGAAGTATCGGTGTTGCGCGGGTTTTAGCGAGCCCGTTCTTAGCCGTAGATTTTCACCTCGTAATCTTTGTCCGCGAACCGAACTGGAATCAAAATCGTCGCGGCATCTGGATTGAAGTATCCAGTCGCCGTACCGACCGCGATGCCCGCAGTCGCATCATTCTGGAAATTGGCGCAATACGCGTGAGCCTGACCGCGAATCCACTGCGTATTTGCCAAAATCTCGCCCATCTGCTGACAGACGATAACCTGTGGCTTGAAGCCCAGTTCCGAACGTTTGACGGAGATGTACGGACACGACCTCGTGTTCACGCCCGCGCCCGTAGACCACTTCTTCGTGACCACGCTCGACCGAATCATTCTGCTATACACTTTCTCTTCCTCCTCATTGTTTTCGATACAGACCGCCGTATGACCATTGCGCCACAAGA
>JAZOQL010000204.1:0-7585 GCA_045656065.1 Rikenellaceae bacterium
AAAGAAGAGGACAATATACCTTCGTATAAGTACAATATAAACAATTACTCGAAGGACGACAAGCTGCATCAGACCCCAATCACCGGCGGCATATCTCTCAGAGAGTATCTCGAAGAGCAACTCGGCTATAAAACACTGACATCAAGAGAATATACCTTAGCTATGTATCTGATTAACAGTATGGATAGCGATGGTTATTTGCGTCGACCGCTGGAATCAATTTCTGACGATCTGGCGTTCAATATGAGCATCGAAGCCGATGTCAAAGAGCTTGAGAATGCTCTGAAGATAATCCACGAACTCGAACCCGTAGGCGTAGGTGCTCGGTCGCTTCAGGAGTGTTTGCTGCTGCAGCTCAATGCGAGACAACCACTCTCGGAATCAGAAAAACTCGCAAAAAAAATCGTAGACGAATATTTTGTCGAATTCACAAAAAAACATTTCGACAAATTACTGTCTCGATTGGGTTGCACGAACGAACAATTCAAAGATGCCATTGATGAAATTGTGAGATTATCGCCCAAACCAGCAAACCTGTACAATAGTGATGCTCAGGAAATTGTGCCACACATCACCCCCGATTTCATATTGGATTATCACAATGGCGAATTCTCTTTGTCGCTGAACTACTCGAATGTTCCCGAGCTCAGGGTAAACAACCAATACGTAAAAATGATTCGCGAGATGTCCGAATCGGTCAATGCCAAACAAGGTCACGAAACGATGCAATTTGTAAAACACAAGATTGACTCGGCAAAATGGTTTATCTCAGCGATAAAACAGCGTCACACAACGTTGATGCAGACTATGCAGACCATTCTCGACTACCAGACCGAATACTTCAAGAACGGCGACACCTCTCAGCTCAAACCTATGATACTCAAAGATGTAGCCGACAGAACAGGACTTGACGTATCGACCATTTCGCGAGTGGTGAACAGCAAATATGTGCAGACACATTTCGGCATTTTGTCGCTCAAGACGCTCTTTTCTGAGGCAATGACTACCGAATCAGGCGACGAAGTATCCTCTCACGAAATAAAACAAATTCTAAAGCAATACGTTGATAATGAGGATAAACGTCACCCAATGACCGACGAAGCTCTGATGGACGAACTGAACAAACAGGGATACCAGATTGCGCGCAGAACCGTAGCAAAATATCGTGAAATGCTCGGAATACCGGTGGCTCGACTCCGCAAAGAGATGGTTTGAACAGAGTGAATCAACTTGGCAAATAGTTGCAAGCTGAATTTTTTTTGTTAATTTTGTGCAGAAATTTAATATAAAAACAGTTATATGAAAAAAGGTGTTATCACGCTGGGCATAATAGCAGCAGTTGTTTTGGCAATATTTTTTGCTTGTAAGAATGGCTACAATAATATGGTTCTGAAACAAGAGGCAGTTGCAGCTCAGTGGTCAAATGTCGAAAATCAATATCAGCGTCGTCTCGATTTGATTCCAAATCTGGTGAATACCGTAAAAGGATACGCGTCACACGAGTCGGAAACACTTACGGCCGTAATCGAAGCTCGTGCTCAAGCTACGCGCACAAACATCTCCATTGACGAGCTCAACCAGCAGACCATCAACCAATTGAACAAGTCTCAGGGAGCGCTCTCTGCAGCACTTGGCAAACTTATGGCAATAGCCGAAAATTATCCCGACCTGAAGGCGAACCAAAATTTCAGAGACCTACAAGTGCAACTCGAGGGCACTGAAAATCGAATCGCAACCGAACGCCGCAAATTCAACGACGAGGCTCGAGCTTACAACTCATACATCAGACAATTCCCTCGAAATCTGTTTGCGTCGATGTTCGGATTTGAAAAGCAGGCATATTTCGAAGCAGAACAAGGTGCAGCAACTGCGCCAAAAGTTGAGTTCTAATCATCGGCACAGAAAATGAATAGTCCTAAAAAATTATTCTCTGAAAAGGACAAAGAGACTCTGATTCAGGCAATTAAAAAGGCTGAAAAAAGATCATCGGCCGAGATTAGAATCCACATCGAGAACCATTGTTCGGGCGCAGTGTTAGACCGAGCTACGGCAGTGTTCCACAAGCTCGAGATGCACAAAACCGAACTGAGAAATGGCGTGCTGATATATCTCGCACTGAAGGACCGACAGACTGCAATTATCGGCGATCAGGGGATTAACGCAATGGTTTCCAGAGATTTTTGGCTGAATTGTTATGATTCAATGGCAAAACATTTTGCCGAAGGCGACTTCGTAGGCGGAATCGTTTCGGCCATCGAAAATTTCCAGGACGACCTCGGCAAGTTCTTTCCCCACCAGCCCGATGATGTGAACGAGCTGAGCGACGAAATTTCATTCGGAAACTAATCCTCAGATTGCAGGAACTTTTCGGAAACGACTACACGTATAGCCTTTGGAATAATCTCGAAATCGAATGGTGAGTAGCCGAGTGCCTCGCCATCGACCTCAGTTGCTATCTCGGGGGTAGATTCGATGTGAATCTTGCGACCTCGGTCAAGCGAAATCTGCTTAATGCGATAGATGCGGCCGTTATACAGCGAACCAAAGTTGCGAATCACTCCGAACTTGCTGATTTTGCGAATGATAGTCAAGTCAAACAGTCCGTCATCAGGCACTGCGTCTGGAGTCTGCAACATACCGCCGCCGTTATATTTACCAATGCCAATCGTAGCACTGAATACCGCTTGGTCGACAACAACTTTGCCATCGACCGAAATCTTCACGTGCGTCGAACGATACCCAAACAGAGCCTTCAGAGTGCTGAGTATATAGAGGAATTTCCCACGTTTACCCTCCTCTTTCAGGCGGTTGAATCGCCTGTTGACCGATGCATCAAAGCCCACACCCGCTACGTTTGCCATATAGCGACTCTGGTGGTAACTCGCTTTGTAATAAGATACTTTTCCGACATCTTGCAGAAACGAATGACCTGCAACGATAGACTTAATCGAGTCGGTATAGGTGCGCGGAATGCCGAACATTCTCACCCAATCGTTACCCGTACCTACGGCGATTACAGACAACAGAACATCAGTCTGAGGCACTGCCTTCTGAATGAACAGTCCATTGACCACCTCGTTGAGCGTACCATCGCCACCAACGACAATCAGACGTCGATAGCCATTATTTACTGCCTCAACCGACAACTCAATGGCGTGGAATCTGTGTTCGGTAAACGCGAAATCGAATGCGATTGAATTGTCTCTCAACAATTTACTAATCACAGGCCAATCGGTCAATCCGAGTCCTTTACCGGCTACGGGATTGACAATAACAAACCATCTGTTAGCTGTATCTATAATCATTCTCAGTGAAGATAAAGTTATACTATAAAAAACGAGGTTGCACACTGATGTACAACCCCGTTTGTTTAAATTATGCTATTTTTCAGGAGCATTTTCGATAGTGTGGCGCAAGAAGTTCCAGAACTTGCCAACGCTTTCGATATTAACTTTTTCGTCCGGAGAGTGCGGGAAACACATAGTCGGGCCGAATGAAATCATATCCCAGTGAGGATATTGACCACCGAGGATACCACATTCCAGACCAGCGTGGATAGCCATAATTTCAGGTCTTACACCGTAAAGACCTTCATAGCTTGCCAACATAGTCTTCAGGATTGGAGATTCCATATTCGGTTTCCAGCCGTCGTAACCACCTGTGTATACATATTTAGCACCAGCCAAATCGAATACAGAAGACAACATTTCAGCCAAGTCATACTTTTGTGAATTAACCGAGCTACGCAACAAACCGATCAGTTTGAATTGCTTGTCTTCAATCCAGAAGTGAGCCAAGTTTACTGAAGTTTCAACCAAACCCTTCATTGAATCGCTCATACGATAAACGCCGTTGAATGCACCGTAAACCATATTCAGAGCTTTCATTTGAGTTTCAGCATCAACAACAGTTGCAGGCATTTCAGCCTTTTCAGCTTTGAAAGTCAAACCTTCATCAACCAAAGCGAGTTCGCTCAAGTAGAGTTGTTCGTATTCAGCTACTGCAGCTTCGAATTTAGCAGCATTTTCAGCCGGAACCAATACCGTAGCAACTGATTCACGTGGGATAGCATTACGCAAACCACCACCATCGATAGCGCTGATTCTCAAGCCCAATTCTTTTGTAGCATACTTCAAGAAACGAACCATCAACTTGTTAGCGTTACCGCGTTGCAAGATGATTTCCATACCAGAGTGACCACCCTTCAAACCTTTGAGAGCCAATGTATAAGCAGCCATACCAGCAGGAACAGCCTCTTCAGTGTAATCCAAAGTGAGGTTCAGGTCAAGACCACCTGCGCAACCTACATACAATTCGCCGTGAGTTTCAGAGTCGAGGTTCAACAGAATATCGCCTTTCAACACATTTGGTTCCAAAGCGAATGCACCAGTCATACCTGTTTCTTCATCAACAGTGATGAGCGCTTCCAACAGACCGTGTTTCAGATCGTTATCTTCGAATGCAGCCAAAATAGCAGCCAAACCCATACCGTTATCAGCACCCAGAGTAGTACCATCAGCAGTTACCCATTCGCCATCAACATAAGCGTCAATCGGATCGTTTTCGAAATCGAACACTTTATCGCCGTTCTTTTGTGGCACCATATCCATATGTGCTTGCAGAACAAGACCTTTACGGGTTTCCATTCCCGGAGTAGCCGGTTTGCGATACATTACGTTTCCGATTTTGTCCACAATACATTCGATATTGTTTTTCTTTGCGAAATCGATCAAATATTCACGAATTTTTTCTTCGTGTTTTGAAGGTCTCGGAATTTGGGTAATTTCATAAAATTTACCCCAAACTGCCTTTGGTTCAAGGTTTTGAATTTCCTTACTCATAATCTTTTATTTTACTTGTATATTAAAAAATTAAACTTTTACTATCAGTTTTGATACCGCAATTTACAAACTTTTATTTAAATTTCCAAAAATCCACAAAATATTACAAAATATATTTACCTTTGCAGTTGTTTAACTGATTAAAATTTAAAGGAAATGAAACAATTTTTGAAATCAATCGCGATTATTTCTTGTTGTGTATTTGCAACAAGTTGTGCTGTTATCTCCCACCCCATAGCAGCTACAGATGCACCTTTCGGCAACAAGTGTGGAGTGAGCAAGAGTGTCATTTATTGCGGAATTGTGAGTCGCAAAGGTAGTAAAAACGGGATACACCAGGCTGCAAAGAACGGCAACATCAAAAGGATTTCTCACGTTGATTCATACGTAGAAAGATTTTTGGGCGGATTGATTATAACTCAGATAACAAAAGTTTACGGCGAATAATTTCTGACAGATGTTATGTATAGCAACGCACTCGAATGGCAATACCATAGGGTGTGCTGCTATTTTTTCATCAGTTCAAAAATCGAGCCGCCAGCTATTTTATCATAGAATTGATATAACTCATCTTGCGTGCCACGACCATATTTCAGAGCATACTCCTTTTCGCGTATAGCTGAATACTCCTCCTTTGAGACTACAATCACGCGCCCCAACATCGGAGCATAGGTACCATCTTTCTTATGAAACAAAACGTTATAGATTGTCGTCTTTTGCGGACATATCCGAACAATAAAGCTACCCTTTGCAATATCTTCAGCCGATGTCTCACCAACACCCTCGACCTCGACACGACTCACAACATCTCTATTGAACACTATTTTCAGATTCACAGAATCACCCGGAGTCACAATCGTACGGTCACTGAGCATCTTATAATCAACCGGAATACCACTCATAGTCATAAGCGAGAGCCCCTCATAGGTATCTGCCTTTTTAACATCGCTCCAAAACAGAAACATCTGAGTGCCGACATCACGATAAAACTTACTTAACAAGTCTCTATCGCCACTTGCAATCACATCAGCCTCTTGTTTTTTTACTTCGGGATAGATTCCATCAGGGACTACACTTACGCTAAAACCATAATCCTTAGGTGGCTGTTGTTTGCTATATACCTTCATATAATACATTGCCAAACAATCTGATGGTTTGAGAGTCACCAAAAATAACCGACGTTCGATGTCGCTTTTCGTAGCCTCAGCCACCAACGTATAGCTTTGGCTATATACTTCGATTTTTTCGACAGACTCGTCAAATAACACCTTTAGTTGAAACTCCTCGTCCTGCTTCACAAACCTTTTATCCGTAGCATAAATAACTTGCAGCTTGCGGCCACTTGGTAAATTTAAACTAAGGTGTTCGAAGGTATCTCCCACATAATCTTTCGGCACTGTATTTTTATTTTTCTTCGAGGCTTTAGTCTTAGCCTTAGGTTTATTCTTAACATAGTTGTCAGTCATAATAAAATCTGACTTACCGACTACACGACCCGACTGATTTTGAGCATTCAGCGATGTTAATGATGCGAATAAAAGCAACAATATCAATAGATTTCTCATAACTACGACTTTTTGATTTTGTGCATAATTTACATAAATAATCGAAACAGGATAATGATGACAGGATATGACATTAAATAAATTCACACCCACCCCACCATACTTCTCATAGTAGCCCCTACGGGAATCGAACCCATACCAACAGAACCGGAATCTGTCATTCTATCCATTGAACTAAGAGGCCTTAACTCAGACTACACTGCAAAGGTCATATTTTTTTATCACTTATCCAAATTCAGCAACAATTAACACAAAAAAATATTTTGACAACATATTGATATAGCACATATTGACAGAAATATTGCAATATTAGTCACAAAATATTGTCAATTATAGAAAATTTTTACTATATTTGTGGCAGAAATTACAATATACAGATATGACAAACGATTCTTGGCAACGACTTGAAAAAGTCATAAACTGGAGTGGATTATCTACACATTCCTTTGCAATGCACATTGGGCTGAAACGCTCAGAAAACCTTTACAGAATCAAACGCGGCAGCAATGGCATAAGTCGCTCACTTGCCAATTGCATAACCGAAGTATTCCCGGAAATCAATATTGATTGGCTCTTGTCTCGAAGCGATGAGATGTTTAAACAGCCTCAATCGTGCGAAACTTCGATACAAATACCATTCTATCCGAATGATATCTTTTCGAATACTCCGCTGAAGCTCGACTCGTCGCCAGCCAGCTATCTGTCAATTCAACAATTTGAAGATTGCGATTTTGCCACGTTTGTAGTCGGAGATTCAATGTCACCAATAATCCCTCAGGGCGCAACCGTGATATTGAAAAAGTGTGATATAAACAGCCTTATTCCAGGCAAGTGTTACCTCATATCGACCAATGAAATGACCTGCATCAGATATGTAAGAAGCGTCGAAAATGAGCCCGAATTGCTGAAACTTGTCCCTGAGAATAAAAGCTCTTTCGACGAATTTGTAATCAACAAAGACAAAATCGAAAACATTTTTTCGGTTAAAGGTGTGATTACGACCTTCGCGTTCTAAACTTCACGTTTCAAAACAAGCGCACGCCGGGCATTCAGAGTCACACGAATGCTCGGCCGTTTGTTGTTCGCACCATTTGTATGAGTGTAGTAACTCGCAGTCTTATCGCAACCATCGCCTCCGAAACGCTCATCTTCGGTAAGTCGGAGGCCAAGCGGGCTTAG
>JAZOQL010000205.1:0-2322 GCA_045656065.1 Rikenellaceae bacterium
TTACCTGCCAATGAAATCTCAGTCATGGCATTCTTCTCAACATCGGCAGCCTTATCCTCTGCCTCTGCAATAATCTTTGCAGCACGAGCCTCGGCCTCGGCTACGATTTTCTGAGCTTCGCTCTTAGCCGCGGCAACAAGATTGTCTGCCTCGGCACGACCTTTCTCCAAACCCTCCTGATAGAGTTTGTCGGTCAACTGCTGAAGTTTTGTGTTTCCCATAGTTTATGTATAGTTTTTAGTTATTGTTTATGATCCGGTTATTATCCATCTGACAATTCATATACTCTATATATAAAAAGCCACGCAAAGTTATGCAAATAATTGGCTTTGCCAAAATTTACCTACGCTTTTTCGGTCGCAAAACTACAAAACTTACATTTTTTCATCACAAAAAAGCTACTCTCCACACGACGTGAGCTTCAAGTCTTTAATTTCGTTTCACTTAATTTGCAAAACAGGCCTCGAAAATGCCAAAAAAAAAAAGAGCGTTCGGCAAAAACCGAACGCTCGTAACTTATCGTAAAAAGAGACCTACTCAGGCTGGTGTTCTGGGCGCAACAAATCAAGCACAACCTTTACAGGCGAGAATGTTGTGATAGGTACCTCGACCAACACGCTATTCCAATTTGCCATAGCACCGTTCCACAAACCGGGCAACTCCTGCGCACGCAAATCACGGCCACCGCTTGACTTCTGCGAAATAAATCCGGTTGACGGATCGGTATACTGTGTAAGATCAAACTTTTCGCCATTATAACGCTTCACACCGCACACCAAATCTACCGGATTGAAGTGTGTAGCCGACTGCATCAGATGCATCTGCTCGGGAGCGATCTGACTCGACTCAGCAATCTGCAACGACTGCTGACCATCGGCGCCACCCACCCAGAACGGGCCTCCTCCAGGCTCGCCCTGATTGCGTACGACACCACACACGCGGATCGGACGATCCAACAAATTGCGAAGCGTATGCACATCCCAATCCTCGGGCAACTTCACGCAAAGGCGCTTCTCTACGAACTCAGCAATAGCCTCAACATCAGCCTTTTTAGAGTCGATAGCCTTCAAATATGCAAACGTCTGTTCCTGCAACTCCAACAACAGACCTGCCAACGCCTTTTTGTACTTGACAGTATCACCACGACGTGCATCGGTAGTCACATTGTCGATATTCTTTACAAAGATAATATCTGCATCTATGTCATTTAGATTCTCAATCAAAGCACCGTGTCCGGCAGGGCGGAACAGCAAGCGACCTTCCTCTGTTCTGAATGGCGTATTATCGGGATTTACAGCAATGGTATCGGTTGATGGCTTCTGCACCGAGAACGTCACATCATACTTCACACCGAACTGCTCCTCATAGAATGGTTGTGTAGCGCCTAACACATCCCAGAAACCACCCATATGCTCCTCTGATACAGTAAAATGGATATGCACTTCATCACCCGAACGAGCATACGCAGCACCCTCAACCAAGTGCTCCTCGACAGCCTTGCGTGAGCCATCAGAATAGGCGTGGAAAGTAACCAAACCCTTAGGTTTAGAACCATATGATAGACCGTGCTTTACAATCGCTGCAACAATCTCTTCGTCGGTAGATTTTTCATTTATAAAATGCTCCAATTCAGGCCAAAATGCAAACTTCTGAATATTCGCCAACAGAGTATCTATACCCTTACCGCGACGACCTTCGTTCACAAACTCGAAAAGCTCCTTAAACATACGTGTCGCAGCTCCCGAAGCCGGAACAAATTTCACAACCTTACGCATTGATGTCTCAGCATCGTAACGCGTTGTCAGACGTGTAATTGCATCACCGCTCAATACCGTAACACCATCTCCGGCCGAAGCAGCACGTACAACATTCAAAAAGGGGAATCCTTGACGGAAGTTCTCTATCTGACGCTCGACAGCCTCAACACTCAGACCGTGCTCGGTAATCTGCAATAAATCTTCTTTACTAAACATAAATTAGGTTTTTGATCATTCATTATCTTGGTTGACACACGCCATAGAGGCATAACTCAACAAAAATCACGCAAAATTAAGAAAATATTTCTAACTTTGTGGCAGTATGGCCGTTTTTAATCACCACGGCCAATGCTAACTACAATTAAGCCATCGAAATGTTGCAATTTTGATGCAAAAAGAAGTTTAGTGAGAGAAATGAAAGAGTATAGAAATCATCCGCTTCGCGCGCGAAACAGTTTTCACGTTGATGAATATGCCGAGCGTATAATCGAGTTCAGCGATCCACAGGATCTGGACACTATATTTGCAGAAGAGAACCGCCCCTCGATGTGGTATACACTCGGCG
>JAZOQL010000206.1:0-6314 GCA_045656065.1 Rikenellaceae bacterium
TTGCAGTATAAATTCTTGAGTAACGCCCTGCTGGCTGCGCTGCTGGCAGGGGTTGCTTGTGGATTGATAGGCACATATATCGTCTGTCGCAGGCTGGTATTCCTGAGTGGTGGTATCACTCACGCATCATTCGGAGGCATCGGACTTGCCTACTACTTTGGTTTCAATCCACTGTGGGGCGCATTCGGATTTTCACTGCTGGCAGCACTCGGAGTCGAGGCTCTGTCTCAGAAAGGCAAAATACGCGAAGACTCAGTAATAGGAATGCTCTGGTCGTTGGGTATGGCCATAGGGGTAATATTTGTCTACCTCACGCCGGGTTATGCTCCGAACCTTATGACGTTTTTGTTCGGCAACGTACTGACCGTAACCAGCTCGGACCTATGGGCAATAACGATTCTCGATGTAGTGCTGATTGCAATCTATGGGCTGTTCTATCGCCAGATTATGTTCGTATCCTTCGACCGCGAATATGCAGCAACACAAAACATACCGGTCACAGCAGTCAACTACGTAATGATGATGTTGGTTGCCGCAACGATTGTGCTCAGCATTCGGGTCGTGGGCATAGTATTGCTGATTTCGCTGCTGACAATCCCCGTTGCAGCGGTAAATTCATTCACAAAAAATTATAATCGTCTCTCAATCGGAGCCTGCGCCGTAGCCACGTTTGGCACCCTTTCAGGCTTGTTATTCAGCTATTCAACGAATATTCCGTCGGGTGCTGCAACTATTTTTGTGCTGGCTTTGATTCTTATTGTTTCTAAAGTTGTTGCACGCGTAATTAAAAATCGCTAACTTTGTACGGCAAAAAAATTTAGCAGTTGATGAAAAAGGTACACTTATTGATGTTGAAATCCTATCTCGGGCCAATGTTTATGGCCTTCTTCATCGTATCGT
This sequence comes from Rikenellaceae bacterium, assembly GCA_045656065.1. GTDB lineage: Bacteria > Bacteroidota > Bacteroidia > Bacteroidales > Rikenellaceae > CAJGBR01. Next base: position 901 of record JAZOQL010000206.1, read on the forward strand.
TCATTCTGCTGATGAATTTTATGTGGAGATGGATTGACGAGCTTGTCGGTAAAGGTCTGACCTTAGGCGTAATATTCGAACTGATGGGTTATGCCGTAATGACAACCATACCGATGGCGCTGCCGCTGTCGACACTCTTCTCGTCGCTGATGGCCATAGGTAATATGGGCGAAAACTATGAATTGCTGGCACTGAAGGCAGCGGGTATTTCGCTCAACCGAATACTCCGCCCGCTGATGATTGTCACCGGCATCATCTCAGTGGCAAGTTTCTTCGCAGCAAATAACCTCGTTCCATACTCGTATAAAAAGATGACTGCCATCATTTATGACATTCGTCAGCAAAAACAGGCACTTGAATTTGATGACGGAATCTTTTTCAATGGCATCGAGGATATGTCTATCCGCGTAGAACATCAAGACAAAAAGACAAAATTGCTGCATAAAGTCCTGATTTATGACACACGTAGCAACTCGGGACAAATGACTACAATTATTGCCGACTCGGGTTATATCAACCTTTCAGATGACAAGCGCTACCTGATGGTAACGCTGTTCAATGGCGAAAATTATGAACAAAACCGCAGCGGCTCGTGGTACTCGGAAAGTACGCTCAGACACCACTTCTTCGAGACTCAAAAGGCAGTCATTCCGCTGGAGGGTTTCAACTTCGAACGCTCGGACGCATCGGCATTCTCAAACTCATCAACCAAACGAATCGACGAACTAAGGGTGGAAATCGACTCGTTGCAACACGTCGTGGATAGCCAGGTCTACTCCCTCAATGACGAAATCATTGATGAAAATCTGTTCCTCTATGAGAAGTCAAAAGATACGGTCTCAAAACGAACCGAAATAGATATCAATGATAAAATTGCAGCAGTGACGGATTTCAACAAAAAATACCAACTCTATGAACAGGCGGTGAATTTGGCATCGAGCAGCTCGTCACGAATGAGTTTCGATGAAACCACACTCAAAGAAAAATTGGTAGTGCTGTATAAGGACCAAATCGAATTCTTCAATAAATTTGCATTGCCGGTTTCGGTCTTTATATTCTTTTTGATTGGCTCGTCGTTAGGCGCAATCATCAGAAAGGGAGGTATGGGTATGCCATTTGTCATCTCGTTTGCCTTCTTTATTATATACTACATTCTGACAATTAGTGGCGAAAAGATGGCTCGCGAAGGCTCGGCATCACCGTTCGTGGGAACGTGGCTGTCGTCATTTGTTCTGCTGCCTATCGCTGTATTCCTGCTGTACAAGGCATCGACCGACTCGGGACTGCTGAATGTAGAGTGGTATCTGAAACATTTCCTCAGGTTCAAACGCCTGACCTTAAATACGTATAACAAAGCAAAACTATATTATGACAATAGAAAAAAATGAACGCCCGTTGGACACCATTGATGAGGCCATCGAAGCCATTAGAAATGGCGAAGTGGTAATCGTGGTAGATGATGAAGATCGCGAAAATGAGGGAGATTTTGTTGCTGCTGCCGAGAAAATCACTCCGGAAATAGTCAACTTTATGGAGACTCACGGCCGTGGTTTGCTGTGTGCACCGCTGAGCGAAGAGCTCTGCCGCAGACTCGATTTGCAAATGATGGTTTCGAGCAACACCTCACTGCACGGAACTCCGTTTACAATTTCAGTAGACCTTCTGGGTGATGGTTGCACAACCGGCATCTCGGCACACGACCGTGCTGCTACGATTCGTGCGCTGGTAGACGACAAGACTAAACCCGAAGATTTGGGTCGCCCGGGACACGTCTTTCCATTGGCAGCCCGCCAGCGTGGCGTATTGCGCCGTCCGGGACACACCGAAGCCGTAGTAGATTTGGCTCGTCTGGCAGGTCTGAAAGAGGGCGGTGTGCTTATCGAAATCAAAAAAGAAGATGGCGAAATGGCCAGACTCCCGCAACTTAAGGAGATTGCCGACAAATTTGGACTCAAGATTGTTTCTATTGCCGACCTTATCGCGTACAGACTGCGACGCGAATCTATCATCGAACGAGGCGAGTGTGTAAATATGCCGACTCAGTGGGGTATGTTCAAGATGATTCCGTTCCTGCAAAAGAGCAACGGTCTGGAACACGTCGCGCTGATTAAAGGCGAGTGGAATGAAGATGAACCCGTACTGGTGAGAATGCACTCATCTTGTTTGACCGGTGATGTGTTTGGCTCGTACCGATGCGACTGCGGAGCACAGCTGCACGAATCTATGAGTATGATTGAAAAAGAGGGCAAAGGTGCCGTAGTGTACCTCAGTCAGGAGGGTCGCGGAATCGGTCTGATTAACAAAATCAATGCTTATAAGTTGCAGGAAAACGGCTACAATACGATAGACGCAAATCTGAAACTCGGTTTCAATGTAGATGAACGCGACTATGGCGTGGGCGCAAGCATTCTGAGAGAAATCGGTATCAGAAATATCCGACTGCTGACCAATAATCCGCAGAAAAAGGCTGGTCTTGAGGGTTACGGATTGAAGATTGTAGAAAATATTCCTATTGTAATAGCTCCGAACAAATATAACGAGTGCTATCTCGAAACCAAAGAACGCCTGATGGGACACAAACTCGGTTTGTTTCCTAAGGAATAATCAAAATTGAACACTGCAATCCATTTGCCTGTGCACAAAGTTTGCAGGCAGATGGATTGTCATTTATAGCAAATCGAAAAGATGAGCACAGCAAAAAATCTCAGAATAGTATATATGGGGACTCCCGACTTCGCGGTGGAGGCACTGCGCCGACTCGTGGAGGGAGGATACAACGTAGTGGGCATAGTAACAATGCCCGACAAGCCATCAGGCCGAGGACTCAAAATTCAACAGAGCGCAGTAAAACAATATGCCTTGGAGGTAGGTCTGCCCCTGCTCCAGCCCGAACGACTCAAGGCTCAGGAGTTCATCGACCAACTGAATGAACTGCAACCAGACTTGGGCGTGGTAATCGCATTCAGAATGCTGCCCGAAGTTGTATGGGCATTGCCGAAAATGGGCACGATAAATCTGCACGCATCGCTGTTGCCGCAATACAGAGGTGCAGCGCCGATTAACCACGCGCTGATTAACGGAGAATCAAAAACAGGTGTTACTACCTTCTTCTTAAATCACACAATCGACACGGGTGATATTTTGATGCAGAAAGAGACTGCCATCAGCGATGACGACACGCTTGAAACACTGCACGATAGACTGATGGTTATGGGCGGTGATGCAGTAATTGAAAGTGTCGAGATGATTGCCAAGGGTGATTACACGCTGACAAGACAGAATCATATTCCCGAAAGCGAATTGAAGGCTGCGCCGAAAATCTTCCGCGAGGATTGTCATATTGATTGGGCAAAAGATGCAGTGCGAGTTCGCAATCAAGTGCGAGGACTGTCGCCCTACCCTGCTGCGTGGAGTACGCTACACATTGGAGGTCAAGAATTTCAGCTCAAGATTTTTGATGTCAGCATCGTAGATGAACATAAGGTCGGCTCCGTAGGCAGCGCAACGCTCGACAAAACAATAACCGTTCAGTGCGGCAAGGGAGTGATTCGCATCAACCGACTGCAGCCAGCCGGTAAACGCCAAATGAGCAGCGAAGAGTTCCTGCGCGGCATCAAAATATCAGGAGAGAGTCATTTTATATAAATTGTTGATGATTGATTTTCACACAGATAGCATAATTTAGGTAAAATAATTTCATTCTTGGATAAAAAATAAGGCAGATAATTTTGGATTCTCACAAAAAATATCTACCTTTGCACCACTTAATTGATGCCCAGGTGGCGGAATAGGTAGACGCGCACGTTTCAGGTGCGTGTGCCGCAAGGCGTGCAGGTTCGATTCCTGTCCTGGGCACTCAATCAAAGGCTGATTACTTGCTTTTCAAGTGGTTAGCCTTTTGTATTTCTAATTATTGGCAACCCAGCGACAACCTACACAAAAAAAACGGCATCGAGGAGGTTTCCTTGATACCGCTTTTGCGTTATTGATAATCGGCTTTACACTCGATTACAAGGCAAATATAGGTAAATTTTCCAATCCTAGCAAGTCTTTCCCGACAATTAGTTGCAGGTAACACCTACGACATACGCCTTACACACATACAACTGATTGATTTACAAAGGGGTGCGAGAGGTAGTCGGCTCGGATAGTGTAAAAGGGTTAGGTGCGACCAAAAAAATTTTTGTTGTGTTTTTCAACGCCTACCTTATTTACAAGTAAGTAGGGGCAACCTGCACAATGCAAGCCGCTCCATAGAATAACAAATATTTAATGAATAAAGGTTTATTTCGTTGTCGCTCGACAAATTGTTCGGAGGTGGTAGTTACTCAATATTTGGCTCGGTTGGATAATACTTCGTGCTCAATTCTCACAGTTGTGCATATATAGGTACTTATGCATCTTGATATTTCTTCACCTGTAAATTGGCAATCTCTATATAGTTTGTATTTTCTTAATTTTTAATTCATTACTCATTGATTTTTCTTTGCCATAATTCTTTATAGGGTGGTTGGTAAAGTCACCGAACCTTTGTCGTTCATTCATTAAAATTCTGAAACATAGTTTATCCCTACGGAATAGTAACTAAATTCTTCAAAAAATTTAATAGCGTTTAGCACTAAAATTTGTTCCAATCGTTTATAAATATACAAGGAAAAATATTGTATTTTATAATATTATTTTATACTTTTGTGCACAAATACACAGAAAAAGTAAGCATATTCTCTGATATCTGATAGTGCAAAAATAAGAGCATCTTATAGCACCATACCGACTAAATTGTTTGGTGCAGGTTTTTTATTGTAGAAGTTCAGTCAGAAATTGTATTTTGAGAATAAGTTTTCAGCACCACATTTTTCTTTTTTGTTTAATTGTCATTTAGGCGCTGAGTGGCATTTGGGTAATTTGAATAAATGTTTCAAATTGTTGGTTTGCGAGAAAGAATGAAGCAGATTATATCTGTTTCGTACGCAATTCTTTGCAATAAAATTACAAAAGGCAGTATTACTATAGAAAATGAAGCCTCATTACAAATGCAGTTTGGAGTAATATTGGCTCAAGTTGGTAAGCTATATGAGTTTTCGAAAGAGGAACATTTTGCTATAAAGTTGGAAACAAATAAAGAAATTGACCCATCAACCAAAAGTTCTAACGGCAAAGCTCGGTGTGATATATATCTTAGTTTAACTGATGATAGTTGTAGAGTGTCTGCTGCAATTGAAATTAAATGTTTCATAACAAAAGATAACGAACCTTCAAAACCCACAACAAATAATCGATTCTCGGTATTAATGGACATTGAGAATCTTGAACGGTACAAGGAAAAAGATGATGTGCTGTTGGTGTATGAGTTTGTCTATAGTCACAAGGGGAACTATCACAATCCAGATACTAAGTCTGGTATTAAATTAGTA
>JAZOQL010000207.1:0-6674 GCA_045656065.1 Rikenellaceae bacterium
TGCAAAGACCGCAATGACTGCTGCCATCAGCGTGGTGAGTATGTACAGCAGTACAATTGTCTTAAATCTGCTGCCTAATCCGTTACGGGCTCGGGATACTGAGGATACAACCAATATGCCCACAAGAACGGGAGCAATAGACTTGAGTCCACCTACGAACAGGTCGCCTAAAATGGCTATGAACGTGGCCTCTGGGAAGAGTATTGCCAACATTGAACCGATAATAATACCGATTAAGATGCGAAACATAAGGTGCCAACTTTGCCACACACGAGCCGCAGACATAATATTTTGCATTAAGTTTTTCATTTGTCTTTAGTTTTAATGTTGTTTAATCAATGTACAAATGTAGTAAAAATTGGCATTACAAGTTACATTTTCAAAAAAAATGATTAACTTTGTGTGACGGATATTTTGAAACGTGAGTCTGAAATAATTTAAAACTGTTATAGCAATGAAAAGATTAAGTTTGTTTGTGATGTTTTTATTCGCATCGTTGTTGGTTCTTGATGCTTCTGCTCAAGAAAAGAAACCCTATTTAGGAACAAGCCCGTTTGGTTTTGTGAATATGTCTATGCTCTCGCCGTTGAGATTGACGGTTCTCTATCGAGATGTGAAGGACATCAAGTGGGAAAGTGAAAATGTTAGTGTTGATACAGAGTCGAATAAGAAAGTTGAATCTTCGCACGGTCTCACATTTTCTCGTACAAGAAAACGAGCAAGCGATAAAACCCCCAATTACAATAAAAATTATTACTATTTGACACCAACCAAATTGGGTCCTACCAAAGTCGTGTTCTCTGCTGTTACTGACGAAGGTAAGGTGTTGAAACATACATTGGTTATGTCTGTGGGCGAGTCGAGTAATTATAGTCTTGAGGTGGAGGTGCCTGCTGAAATAGTAAAGAGTGGCGATTCTCAATCTTTGAAAATGGATGTTAGCAAAGATGTTAAGTATGTTATGGTGTATATCTCTGGTCAGGATAAATACTACTATGAGAAAGCCTCTGGCGGTAAGGTTAAATTCAAACTCGACCTCTCTGACATTACAAAAAATGCGTATGTCAACATTGTAGCTTTTGATGAAGAATACAAAACCAACAGCTATAACTCAAAAGTTGTTGTGAAATAGTCTGTCATAATTCTCAAAAAAAACTTAAACGATGTTGACAAAGACACAATCAGAGAGTCTGCTGCGCCTGATATGGAGCAGTGGAGTTCTGTGTAACAAAAAGTTGGTGTCAAAGCAGGGCCATTCTGTCGTAGTGAAGTCGGTTGGTCTTGCTTCGAACATTGACGGTGTGGATTTTGTCGATGTCAAGATTGAGATTGACGGTGGCGATTTTTTGGGGCGCGTAGCCATTCACGATGCTGCGAGCGATTGGTATCGTCACGGTCACGATAAAGACCCGAGGTGTGATTCGGTTGCGCTGCACGTTGTGGGCGTAGCCGATGTCGGAATAATGAACATCAATGCTATGCCTGTTCCTGTGGTCGAGGTGCGATATCCCAAATCGTTGGCTTTGGCTTTAGAGGATATCTCCTATGGCAGATGTCAGGTGGCAGCTCGTAACATACCTCAGCACGAAAAAATCAGCGCTCTGACTCGCCTCTATGTCGAGCGTTTCGAACGCAAATCGAACGACCTGATGCAGATACTCGATTCGGTCAACGGCAGCTGGCACGAGGCAATGTATGTCTATCTGTTCGGAGCGATGAATATGGGGTCGGCTGCGAATAAGGAGTCGCTGATGAGACTTGCTCGCGAGGTTCCATATTCGGTTGTTATGCGCGAGTCGGTAGACCCGGTTGCGGTTGATGCGCTGCTGTTGGGCGTAGCCGGTGCTCTGGCAGGAGAGCCAATGGACGACTACTCTTATGAGTTGAAAAAACGATTCCGCACTTTGCAGATGAAGTATAGCAATGATGTCATAAACTTCAGTCGCTGGCAGAATGGCAATTTGCGGCCACAGAATCTGCCCATAAGACGTTTGGTTCATCTGGCGCACCTGATAGCCAAACCCGAGTTTACGTTTGAAAGCATTATGGCATTGACCTCGGGCGAAAGTGCTCGGAAGATGTTCGATTTCGAGTTGCGTGAGTATTGGCGCACACACTCGTCGTTGGCGGTGTTGACTTCTCACCCGTCGGGCATTGGGGCTACGGCAGCCGAGATTCTGGTAATCAACTTCATAGGGCCGCTGATGTTTTCCTATGGTCGTGCGATAGGCGACCAGGAGTTGTGCGAACGTGCGCTGCGAATAGTTGGCGAGCAACAACCCGAGGATAACAGATATGTGAATCATTGGCGCAGTTGCGGAATTGTCCCCGAGAATGCGCTGTTTTCACAGGCGTTGGTTCAGTTGTCGTCGGCCTATTGCAATTCGCGCAGGTGTACCGAGTGTTTCATCGGGCGGAGGGTCTTTCGTGAGTTGATGGTTGCCGAGGGGTTGCTCAATGTTAGAATGAGATAAAAACAATACACCCGACTTCAGGTTATGAAGCCGGGTGTTTTATTTATGAATTATCTACGTTGCATAAATTGTTTGAATACATCTTGACTGACAAAACTATTTAAGTATTTCGCAGCCCCTGATGAATCACCATCTTTTTCGAATTTGGCAACCTTTTTAGCAACCTCTTTGTATTCTTTGGGCTCAAAGACAATGATGATTTGATTTCCGTATGTATGACGTTCATCTCCAAAGTTCGGGTCTCGAATAGTAAATTTCGCTCTAATGGCTTTTGTATTTTCTGGTTTTACAGTGACTATCCAAACGCCCTCTTTTATAGCTTCAAATGGTGCAGTGGGACCTCCTTCTAATGTGATATTGGTAACCAATCGTCGGTCAAACGCATACTTGATTCTTACAGAATCGCCCTTTTGTATAAATCTGCGTTCACTTGCAACCGCCATAAATGAACCATTTAGCCTCTCTGGACTTAATGAATCGAAATATTCTTTTTGTGATTTGTACTGATACGTAGGACCACGTCTGGGATTACGACTCTGTGAATAACCAAATCCGACTGCGAGGGTGAGTATCAGACTTAATCCGACTAACTTTTTGATTTTGTTTGTCATAATGTTAATTTTTATTGTTATGTTTGGTTGCAAGATATAAATTACTTTTTTAATATCCAAATGTTTTTTTAAATAATTTTATGAGTAAATATTGGGATTTGCGGGAGTGGCAAAAAAAGCGTACTTTTGCGATAAATTTGAATGATTATGAAGCGCGTTGTCGTAGGACTCTCGGGTGGCGTGGATTCAAGTGTAGCCGCCTATATATTGAAACAACAAGGATATGATGTCATCGGACTATTTATGCAAAACTGGCACGATACCGAGGGTACGCTCGCAGGTGACTGCCCGTGGCACGATGACCTGACTTTTGCCGAGTTGGTTGCCAAGCGATTGGATATCCCGTTCAGATACATTGACCTGAGCGAGCAGTACAGACATCGCGTGGTGGATTATATGTTTTCAGAGTACGAAAACGGCCGAACTCCAAATCCCGACGTGCTGTGTAACAGAGAGATAAAGTTCGATGCCTTTTTGAACGAGGCGATGAACCTCGGTGCCGATTATGTGGCTACGGGACACTACTGCCAGCGCTCGGAAGAGAACGGTGTCTACGGACTCTGGGCAGGTAGCGACCCTAATAAAGATCAAAGTTATTTCTTGTGTCAACTTAACCAGTATCAGCTTTCTAAGGCTCTGTTCCCGATTGGGGATATGCTCAAACCCGATGTTCGTCGAGTGGCAGAAGAGATGAAGTTGGCTACGGCAAAACGTAAGGATTCGCAGGGTATTTGCTTCGTGGGCAAGGTCGATTTGCCTGTCTTTTTGCAACAAAAACTTGCAGCCAAGCAGGGCAAAATCATTGAGATTGCGGCGTCGTGGAGCGGATACGAAGAGATGGCCGAGCGTCGTATGAGTGGCGACCTTGAGGATTTGGCGGCTCCGTATGAGTACAAGCCGTCGGACGGTATCGTTGTAGGTAAGCACAACGGCGCACACTTCTATACCGTAGGTCAGCGTCACGGACTCGGAGTAGGGGGTAAGGCTCTGCCACTGTTTGTGATTGGAATTGATGTCGAACGAAACATTGTCTACGTGGGGCAGGGTAGCGAACACCCGGGGCTGATGCGTAGTGCTCTGAAAATCAAACCTGAAGAAATACATTGGATTCGCCCAGATAAGGTTGTGGCTGTTGGTGGCGAGCAGCGTTATATGGCGCGCATTCGCTATCGCCAGCCGTTGCAGGAGGCTACGTTAAAGGTTACAGAACAGGGCGGATTCCTTGTCTTTGACCGTCCGCAGCGTAGTATTACTCCGGGGCAATTTGCTGCGTGGTATTCCGCCGAAGGCGAGGTTATCGGCTCGGGCGTAATCAACCGCTAAATGTGAATGAATATGAAAAAAATAACTGCCGAAGATTTACTCTTCGGCAGTCTTTGTTTTATGCAGTTTGCAACTCTATTTTGCGTAGCTGATTGAGCGAGTCTCGCGAATGACCGTAATCTTCACTTGACCCGGATAGGTCATTTCGTCTTGAATCTTCTTAGCTATGTCGTGTGACAACATTTCAGCCTCTTGGTCTGTGAGTTTTTCGCTACCCACGATAACTCTCAATTCGCGACCCGCCTGGATTGCGTATGTCTTCATCACGCCCGGATATGACATTGCCAAATCCTCCATACCCTTCAGACGCTTGATGTACGATTCAACCACTTCGCGTCTTGCGCCAGGTCTTGCACCCGAAATTGCGTCGCAGACTTGAACAATCGGAGCAATCAGAGAAGTCATTTCGGCCTCGTCGTGGTGAGCGCCAATGGCGTTTACTACGTCTGGTTTTTCCTTGTATTTTTCGGCGAGCTTCATACCGATAATTGCGTGCGGTTGTTCTGGTTCATCATCGGGCACCTTGCCGATATCGTGCAGCAAACCTGCGCGGCGAGCCAACTTAGCATTAAGACCCAATTCCGAAGCCATAATACCGCAAAGATTAGCAACTTCTCGCGAGTGTTGCAACAGGTTCTGTCCGTATGACGAGCGGTATTTCATCTTACCAATCAGACGAATCAGGTCGCTGTGCAGACCGTGGATACCCAAGTCGATAGCTGTGCGTTTACCCACTTCGATGACCTCTTCTTCGATTTGTTTCTGAACCTTAGCCACAACCTCTTCGATGCGAGCCGGGTGGATACGGCCATCGGTTACGAGTTGGTGCAGAGCCAAGCGTGCAATTTCGCGGCGAACAGGGTCAAATGCCGAGAGAATAATTGCATCAGGAGTATCGTCTACAATAATTTCAACGCCTGTTGCAGCCTCCAGTGTGCGGATGTTTCGACCTTCGCGACCGATGATTCTACCCTTAACTTCATCAGAATCGATATTGAAGACGGTTACCGAGTTTTCGATAGCCACTTCCGTAGCAACTCGTTGTATTGATTTGATAACAATGCTCTTAGCCTCTTTAGTGGCAGTCAACTTTGCATCTTCAATTACGTCGTTGATGTAGCTCATTGCCTCACTTTTGGCCTCTTGTTTCATTGATTCGACCAGCACATTTTTAGCCTCTTCGCTATTCATACCGCTGATTTGTTCGAGTCGTGCGACCTGCTCTTTGAACATCTTTGCAAGTTCCTCTTTCTTGCTGTTGATGCCCTGCATTTGGGCATTGAGTTGCTCTTTGAGAGCATCAGCTTCGCGGTTTTTGCGGTTCAGGTCGTCGATTCGCTGGTTGAGCGAATTCTCCTGTTGTTTGAGTTTCGACTCTGCCTGCGACAGCTTTGCATTACGTTCGTTGCACGAGCGGTCGTGTTCGGCCTTGAGTTGTATGAACTTCTCCTTAGCCTGCAGAATCTTCTCTTTCTTAATCATTTCGCCGTCGATTTCGGCATTCTTGAGTATATTTCGTCGCTTCTTTTCCGTAGCTTTTATTGTCAGCAGATAGGCTGCCACTGCGGATATCAAAGCGATAACTACTCCGATTATTATTTGTGTCATCATTTTGTATTTATAAATTTAAATAATTAAGTTTCTTCAAATCAATCTTTTGCAGTCTATGGTGCTGCAACAACCTTTGGGTTTGAAAACAAAAAACCCGCATAGAATCCTTTGAGTTTTAGACGAAAACCCCTGTAACGTCATAGTGGAATCTCCCGATAATCGCAAACGTCCAACGTCCCGTCGCAACGGAAACCACCTTAGTGGTTAAGGCCTGTTTTTAACTACCTGAGGTACAACTCCATTTTTAAATAAATGTCGAGTTTCGCAAAGTCAAAAGGAATCCAAGCGGGCGAATTCCGAACTTCCTATATTAGAAAGAACTTAGTTTTATATATTTGCAATATAATCGTCCAGCACTTTTTCGATTTCGAGCAGTTCGTTTGTTGCTCTACCTTCGACATTTTTCATCATCCATTCGACATTGTCTGCGCTTGCGTGCAGCGCGGCCATTGCGAAATAGTTTTCGTGAGGTGCCTTATATTTTGCTTTATAGCCTGCTATTGTGCGATTTACTATTACTCCCGCACGTCTATATTTTTCTTCGTCACCACGTGGAATCGTCAGGCTGTATATTGTTCCTGAGATTTGGACGTTGATTACCATTTTTTCATCGTTATCCATACGTCGGTCACTGTTTATTCATCAGAGCTATACA
>JAZOQL010000208.1:0-22822 GCA_045656065.1 Rikenellaceae bacterium
GTACCGAGTAATTTTGTTTATATTCCTTAATATCAATTAGTTAGTACAAGTATTTCACTTTTGTTCAAGGTGGGATATTCTTAAAAGACCTTCACGATACTCTCCCAACGGAATGACCTCCACTCTCCCAACTCGCAATCAAAAACTGCTGTGGTAGCATACTTTTCTCTGCTCTCACCACGACCATTGATGTGGCGCTTAACCAGCGAGGGGTTAGTGGTGGCAAACATCTCTCTATACTCGCCATTCTTTTTCTGGAAGATGAAGTGCGCTACACCTGAGTGAAGTTTGCTTTTCAAATTTTCAATCATCATAGCCTTTGCTCCAGCAACAAGGAGGTTTTGGGTGCGCTCTGCAATAACTGCCATACGGATTGCGGTGCTGTCTGTAATAACTAATGCGTTTGTCATAGCTGTAAGATATTTTATTACTATTATTGTTTCTCTTTCGTTGATACAAAGATAATACAAATATATTATATATGCAATACTTTTGTATAATAAAAGCAATAAAAAATGATTATTCCAAGTCAATTATATGAATTAATATAATAATTTTGTATTTTTACGGCAAAATTTGATAATATGAGCGGATTAGAAAAGACTTATTTGGAAGGACACGGGGACGAGATGCTGGCAGCAGCTGGTCTAAGTAAGGTGCAGTTTGCGGAGAAAGTAGGTATTGCACCCCAGAATGTAAAGAAGCTATTTGCGACCAAGAATATTACTTCGCTGGCTAAGGTGTCGGAGGTACTTAACATTCCGCTTCAGGTGCTTATCTATGGTCAGGAGCAAACCTCAACGGATGTTCACGGATGTATATATATAGGTGGCAAACCGCATCTTATTTCAAAGAAGGAGGATATTGAGGAGCTGCTCAAATCTTTGTAGAAAAATCTACATCCAAATTGCCAAAAATCTAGCCATAATTAAGTTAGCCAAAATACAAATTCTCTCTAATTGAATTAGTAAATTGACTAACAAATAGTTATGCGAATATTCCCTCTTGAAATTCGGCAATAATTTTTTATAAAAGAAGGTGGATACTCACTGGGGTGTAAGGGGCTTTTTTGAAAAGTGTCATCGCCCTTAAAAAATCAAGGGTGGGGTACGCAGACATACCCATACAACTATTGGTCGTGATAATTTTCCCAAAAATTTTTGCCTATGGAAAAGTAAACTATTATTTTGCTTGTTGCTAAAAAGGTTAGACTTTTATATATGTGGGGACTTGACTTTTTGAGTCAAGTCACTTATATTTTATAAAAAGGTAAAATTTAATGACAGATAGTATTTATGAAAAGGTATGTAATGAAGCTTTGGTCGCCATAATCACAGATAAAGTTTCAAGGGTTATTGATGAAAAATTGGAAGATTTAAGAAATAAGATGTCTAGTCCATATGTTAATGGGTTAGACGGGTTAGCCGAGTATTTGGGTATCGGCGAAACCTTGGCGACAAAATTATATAAGACTAAAGAAATAAAGAGTTCAAGGTTTGGTCGTGAGATATGGTTTAAGAAGAGTGATATAGAGAAGTTTATGCTAAAGCATCAGGAATAAGATTGTATTATGGCAAAACTCTCATTATCTTTGTGCTTGACATTATTTACTAACCCTAATAGTATAATAGATAAGCGGTAGTCATAAGTTCAGGAGGGCGTAAAAAAGGGCGTAAAAAACAAGAAACCCCTCTACAAATGCTTGTAGAGAGGTTTTTGGAGGTCTGAAGCGGATTCGAACCGCTGTAGGAGGTTTTGCAGACCTCTGCCTAGCCACTCGGCCATCAGACCCTACCCTCATTTCCGAGTGCAAAGGTAGATATTATTTTTATTATACACAAACCTTTTTGCATATTTTTTTATTTCAAACAATTTGTATAACTTTGAATCCATAACACAACCAATATTTTCAATATGTCTATATACGACATCGCCTTATCTATGATTCACGAACTCGGAGTCGCTCGAATACATCACCTTCTTGAGTGGTTCGGGAGCGCCGAAAACGTGTTCAAAACTACGAAAGAGGAACTCATTGAACGTCTAAACTTCCCTCAAGAATCTGCCTCATACATATACAATCAACTGAACAGGAGCGACTTATTAACACAAGCTCAGGCAGAGTTGGACTTTCTTGCGCGCAATAATGCCCGAGCCATAGCCATTAGTGACGACGAATACCCATTCAGATTAAGGGAGTGTTGTGATGCTCCAAACGTGATATTTGTAAAGGGCGATTTGAACCTGAACAGTGAGCATATTTTGTCTGTAGTCGGCACACGTCGCTACACAAAATATGGCGAAGAGTTTTGTGAAAATTTGATGCGGGAGCTCGCAGAACTTGTACCCGATGCCGTTATTGTCAGCGGATTGGCATACGGAATAGACATAAAAGCCGAGATTGCTGCTCACAAAAATGGGTTGCGCACAGCCAGCGTCGTAGCAAACAATCTGCGGGAAGTGTCACCATCATCGCATCTCAACCACCTGCGCGACTTCATTGGCGGAGGCGGAGCCATCATAACCGAAATGTCGACTTTAGAAAAGACTATCCAATCGAGTTTTTTGCGACGCAACAGGATTATTGCGGGCATTTCGTGTGGTACATTGGTTGTGGAATCGCACTCTCGAGGCGGAGCCTTGTCTACGGCACGATGCGCATTGGAGTATAATCGAGAGGTTATGGCGCTGCCGGGACGCGCTACTGACGCTGCATCTGAAGGGTGCAATGAATTAATACGCAAAGAGGCAGCGCGGCTTGTCACAAGTGCCGAACAGATAGTCGAAACCTTAGGCTGGCGTCACTCGAAAAAGAGCACCACTAAAGGCGAAACCAAAACATTCAGCATAGAGCTATCACCCGACGAGAGGTTAATTTACGATTCGATAGGTGTAACTACCGCTACGCCCGTAGACCTCATTGC
The DNA here is from genome assembly GCA_045656065.1 of Rikenellaceae bacterium. Classification (GTDB taxonomy): domain Bacteria; phylum Bacteroidota; class Bacteroidia; order Bacteroidales; family Rikenellaceae; genus CAJGBR01. Next base: position 2,925 of record JAZOQL010000208.1, read on the forward strand.
GTCAAATTCGGGTATGCCCATTCAAGCCGTATCGGTCATTCTCGTCTCGTTGGAAATCAAAAACCTTGTGAAGCCCATTGCTGGGAATCAATATATAAGATGTTAATAATATGTACTTTATAGATACTCATTCACACCTGTTCGACGAAGCATTCGACACAGACCGCACCGAGGCAGTTGCCCGCGCGCTGGAAGCGGGAGTCTCAAAGATTATTCTGCCTGCGATTGACTCGTCATCATATCGCGCGATGGTTGAATTGCAACAAGCCTATCCCGAAAATTTCTTTTTATTGGCGGGGCTCCACCCGACTTCGGTCAACGAGATTGAAGATTGGCAATCGGAGGTAGCCATTGTTGAGCAAAAAATTCGCAGCGAACAGAAATTCTATGGCATTGGCGAGGTTGGGCTCGACCTCTATTGGGACAAGGAACACGTTGAAGAACAGCGCAGTGCGCTGAGCAGCCAACTCGACCTGGCATTGCAGTTCAACCTGCCCGTAGTCTTTCACACCCGAGATGCCTTCCCGGAGATGATTGACCTGCTTGAGGGCTACCGAGGTCGAGGGCTCAGAGGTGTATTCCACAGTTTTTCAGGCAGCATTGATGATTACGCGAAGTTGCGCGAGATGGGCGATTTTCTTTTCGGAGTCGGCGGCGTGGTTACCTACAAGAAATCGACCACAGCCGATGTTGTCCGAGACATCGCGCTCGAAGAGTTGGTACTCGAAACAGATGCACCCTACTTGTCGCCCGTACCGATGCGTGGCAAGCGTAACGAATCATCGTATGTTGTTCATACTGCGCAGTTTTTGGCACAGCTCAAAGGTGTCTCGCTCGATGAGGTAGCTCACCATACAACAAAAAATGCCGAACTAATGTTCGGCATTTAATGAGCATTTATTCTTTTGATTACTTTTTGCGAGCAACTTCGACCTGTTCGTAACCTTCGATGATGTCGCCAATCTTGATATCGTTGAAGTTTTCGATATTAAGACCACATTCCATACCGTTGGTCACCTCTTTCGCGTCGTCTTTGAAACGCTTGAGCGAGCCGAGTCGACCTGTGTAGATTACAATGCCATCGCGGATTATGCGCACCGAGGTGTTTCTTGTAATCTTACCTTCACGCACGATACAGCCGGCGATTGTTCCGACCTTCGAAATCTTGAATGTCTCGAGAACCTCAACCGAGCAGACGATTTCTTCTTTGAATTCAGGCTCGAGCATACCCTCGATAGCATCTTTAATTTCGTTGATTGCGTCGTAGATAATCGAATAGAGACGAATTTCAATCTCCTCTTTTTCAGCCAATCGGCGAGCACTTGCCGAAGGACGCACCTGGAAACCTACGATTACGGCGTTAGATGCAGCAGCCAACAATACGTCAGATTCTGAGATTGCACCTACGGCCTTGTGAATAACATTCACCTGAACGGTTTCCTTAGAGAGCTTAATCAACGAGTCGGTCAGCGCTTCGATAGAGCCGTCTACGTCACCCTTAACGATAATGTTGAGTTCCTTGAAGCTACCGATAGCGATACGACGACCGATTTCATCAAGTGTGATATGTTTCTGAGTCTTGAGACCCTGCATACGTTGCAGCTGTTCACGTTTATTTGCGATTTCGCGAGCCGACTTTTCGTCCTCCATCACATTGAACGTATCACCCGCCTGCGGAGCACCATTCAAACCGAGCACAAGTACCGGAGTTGAAGGCGGAGCTACGGTCACTTTCTTACCGTGTTCGTTGAACATAGCCTTCACCTTACCCGAGTAGATACCCGACAGGATTACGTCGCCCACGTGCAGCGAGCCGTTCTGCACCAGCACAGTTGCCACATAACCACGACCCTTATCCAGAGACGATTCGATAATAGCACCATTTGCGCGACGATTAGGATTAGCCTTCAGGTTGAGGAATTCAGCCTCGAGCAATACCTTTTCCAACAGCTTGTCAAGATTCATACCCTGCTTAGCCGAAATATCCTGAGATTGATACTTACCACCCCAATCTTCAACGAGGTAGTTCATATTGGCGAGTTCCTCTTTAATTTTATCCGGATTAGCGCTCGGCTTATCAATCTTGTTGATTGCAAATACCATAGGCACGCCCGCAGCCGTAGCGTGGTTGATAGCTTCAACCGTCTGAGGCATCACGTTATCATCGGCGGCAACAATAATGATAGCCACGTCCGTAATCTTAGCACCACGCGCACGCATCGCTGTAAACGCTTCGTGACCCGGAGTATCGAGGAACGTAATCTGCTTATCGTTACACATTACGCTGTATGCACCGATATGTTGAGTGATACCACCGGCCTCGCCTGCTATGACATTTGTTTTACGCAGATTGTCCAGCAACGAAGTCTTACCGTGGTCGACGTGACCCATAACTGTCACAATCGGAGGTCTGTCCTGCAAATCCTCTTCATTGTCGATCTCTGTTTCGATAGCCTCTTGAATTTCGACTGACACGAATTCGACCTTGAAACCAAACTCTTCAGCCACAACAACCAGAGCCTCAGCATCGAGTCGCTGGTTGATAGACACCATCAAACCGAGGTTCATACAAGCCGTGATAACTTCCGTAACCGAAACGTCCATCATCGTAGCCAATTCGCTAACAGTAACGAATTCGGTCACTTTGAGGATTGAGCGTTCTTGTTGTTCGCGTTCCTGTTCCTCTTGCAGACGGTTAGAAACGGCCTCACGTTTATCCTTACGATACTTCGAGCTCTTTGACTTCGAACCTTTGGCTGTCAGACGAGCCAACGTATCCTTAATTTGTTTTTGTACTTCTTCGTCGCTGATTTCCTGTTTAACTACAGGTTTAACCTTTTGTGGTTTCTCTTTCTTCTTGTTTTGAGGTTTAGGTGCAGGCTGTTGTTGCTGGGGTTTACCCGCAGCACGCTCTTTTTCTTTAGGCTGAGCCGCCGGTTGTGCCTGTTGTTTTGTGATATCCACCTTATCCTTTACGATTCTCTTACGTTTTTCACGTTTTTTACCGCTGCCGTGTTCTTCGCGTTTTTTCGAGAAATCGTTCAAATCAATCTTACCCAACACCTTAGGGCCAGCGATTGCATTAGACGAACTTGTACGGAAGATATCCGTTTGTTGTTCAGCCATTCTCTGGTCGTAGGTTTTATTCTGAGCCTCAGAGCTTGCCATTGGTTGTTGCACCTTTTCGGGCTCGGCTTTGGGTTTCGCAGCCTCAACTTGCGGCTTAGCCTTTGGAGCAGGCTGAGCTTTCGGCTCCTCTTTTTTAGGCTTGTTAGCCGGACGAGCCGCTGGCTTTTCGCTCTTTTCGCGATTCTTATCACGATTAGGTTTGCGCTCTTTATTCTCTTTGCGAGGTTGTTCGAGGTCAATCTTTCCCACCACTTTCGGAGCAGCTACGGTCGGAATGTCGCTTGATATGGTCGATTTAATCAGCACCTCTTTCGGAGCCTCCTCCTCTTTCTTCGTAGATTCTGAAACACCCTTCAGAGTTATGGTTTCATTTTTCTGATTAATTTTCTCGCGAATGTTTATACCTTCCACGCCTTTGCCGCCAAACTCTTTATTCAGAATTTCAAACACCAAAGGCTCGATGATTGCGCTGGGGGTATTATCGATTTTGATTCCCTTCTTTTCAAGGAAATCGACTATAGTTGATTGCCCGACTTTAAGTTGTCTGGCAATTACATTCAATCTTAATTTCTTTTCTGACACTGCCATTGAATTTTGGTTTTGTTAGTTCTTCTCGTTTAAAATTGCGTAGTCCGAATTCGCTATTCGAATTCTTCTTTGAGAATATTTACAACCTCGACAATTGTTTCTTCTTCGAGGTCAGTGCGTTGTACAAGCTCTTCAACTGAGAGTTCCAGCACACTGCGGGCAGTATCACAACCTATTGCTTTAAATTGTTTGATAATCCAATCTTCGATTTCATCTGAGAATTCGTCCAAATCGACATCATCTTCTTCTATTTCGCGATAAACATCGATATCATAACCTGTCAACATACTTGCCAGACGAATATTCAAACCACCCTTACCGATAGCCTGAGACACTTCGTTTGGTTTGAGGTAGACCGAGGCTGTATGTTTTTCTTCATCGAGTGTGATTGATGATATCTTCGCAGGGTTCAGTGCACGTTGAATCAGCAACTGTGTATTTGAAGTATAGTTCACCACGTCGATATTTTCATTGTGCAGCTCCTTCACGATTGAGTAGATTCTCGAACCCTTCATACCCACGCAAGCACCTACCGGGTCGATTCTGTCATCATAAGACTCTACGGCAACCTTAGCGCGTTCGCCCGGGATACGCACGATTTTCTTGATGGTAATCAGTCCGTCGAAGATTTCGGGCACCTCCTGTTCGAACAGACGTTCGAGGAATTCGGGAGCAGTTCTCGACAGAATGATATGCGGCGAGTTGTTTTTCATCTCTACTCTTGAGACGATTGCGCGGATTGCGTCGCCCTTTCTGAAGAAATCCGAAGGAATTTGTTCAGACTTAGGCAGAATCAATTCGTTGTTATCGTCGTCGAGAATCAGCACTTCGCGTTTCCAAGCCTGATAAACTTCACCTGTGATAATCTGGCCAACTTTATCTTTGTACTTGTCATAGAGGTTAGCCTTTTCCAGATCGAGGATTCGCGCTGCCAGATTTTGTCTGAGCGACAACACCGAACGGCGACCGAATGATGCAAGTTTAATCTCATCTGCCACCTCTTCGCCCAATTCGTATGTTGGGTCAATTGTGCGAGCCTCGGTGAGCGAAATCTGTTGATTAGGATTCTCCACAGCGTCATCTTCAACGATAGTTCGATTGCGCCAGATTTCAAAGTCGCCCTTTTCCAGATTGATAATCACATCAAAGTTATCATCTGTTTCATAGGTTTTAATCAACATATGGCGGAACACATCTTCCAGCACTCCGACCATTGTTGCTTTGTCGATATTCTTCAGCTCTTTAAATTCAGCAAAAGTCGACACCAAATTTACATTGTCCATCTTTTTATCTTATTTATTACTTATTTCTCACATCCCGGGTTCTTAGAACTCAATTACAGGTTTAACCCACTTGAGTTGTGCCACGTCGAAGGGCTGAACCATCTCCACGGTTTGTTTACGTTTTTTACCTTCGACTGCGACCTTTTCCGACCACTTGAGTTCAATCTGCTCTTCAGTGGCCGACACCAGCACACCGCAGATTTTTTTACTCTCCGAGGTTAAAATTTCGACCTTTTCGTCGATAAATTTTCTGTATTGCCTGATGTTCTGCAGCGGCTGACCGAGTCCTGCCGAAGTCACCGTCAGCGAGTAGTCCTCGACATCGCGGTCGAATGCAGCCAAGATTTTATCATTCAGAGCAATACAATCATCAATATCGACATTTGTATCGCTATCAATTGTCACCTCCACGTCGTTATCTTGCGAGCAGGTAACCTCAATCAGGAACAATTCGCCCTCGGCCAACTGTTCATTCACAAACTGCTTAATCTTTTCAACATCAATCATTTGTCACCTCGTTTTAAATAAACATTCACGAGCAATCTCCACATAAATTTACGAAAACAGGGGACTCAGAGTCCCCTGCACACGATTGCTATCTGACTGCAAATATATTACAAAAAAAGTGGTTTTCCAAATAAAATTACAAATTTTCGCACTGCGAGCTCTATTTCGGAGCCTTTTTATATAGGTATATTGCCACTACGGCATAGATTATATTCGGGAACCATACTGCCAAAAGCGGAGGCAATACCCCACCCTTTGCAAACTCTTCGGCGAATCGGATAAACAGGATATACGAGAAACACAGCCCGAGCCCCATACCGATATGCAGTCCTGTTCCGCCGCGCACCTTTCTCGACGAGATAGCCACACCAATGAGTGTCAACACAAATGTAGACATCGGATAGGCAACACGCGTATAACGCTCGACCTCAAACTGACGCACCATATCCGACCCCTTGCTGCGCTGTTGTCTGATAAAACTGTTGAGTCGCGAGAAGTCCATCGTCTTGACCAGATTCTCCACCTTTCCCAGCTCGTCAGAGGTGAGATTTATCATCGTGTCGAGTTGAGTATGTTTTTCCATTATCTCCTTTCCGTCGACATACTTTTTGGTTATGTATCTCGGAGCGCTCCAGCGTTTTGTTTCGGCATTAAATTTCACCATACTTGCCTCGAGGCTATTTTGTATTGCGCTGCTGTCGTATGTTTCGAGCACAAGGAATGATGCCGATTTATCTGCGCTGCGGTAGTCGCGTATATATGCAAATGTTCCCGGCTCAATCTGGCGATAGATATTCTTTTCAAATTTCACACGACGACCTTTTTTCAGGAAGTGTGTCTCGAATTCGATTCTTCGTTCATTGGCGCGTGGAATCACAAATAGGTTGAGTGTGATACTAAAAGCCGTAATCACACAAGAAGCCAAAAAATATGGCCACAGGAATCGCTTGAAACTGACTCCACCCGAAAGCATAGCCACAATCTCGGTATTATACGCCATTCTCGAAGTGAAGAATATCAGCACAATAAATGTAATCAATCCACTGAACTGATTCACAAAGAAGGGGATAAAGTTCAGGTAGTAACCGAACGCAATCTCCTTAGCAGGAGCCTTCAGTTCGATAAAGTCGTCCATTTTTTCGGCAATGTCAAACACCACGACCACTACTATAATAAACAGCAGCGCCATAACGTATGTACCCAAGAACTTGCCTATTATATATCTGTCCAGAATTTTTATTCCCGGCCACTTTATACCATTAGATTTCATAATCAACCTGTTATAATCTTCTCATAAATTTCTCTATTGCAGCATCTTTCCACTGAGCAAAGGTGCCATCAATGATTCTGCGTCTACACTCTTTCACCAGCCAGAGGTAGAATCCCAAATTGTGAATCGAGGCTATTTGCGCAGCCAACATCTCGCCCGCAATGGTCAGATGTCGCAGATATGCTTTTGTGTATGTCGCATCAACAAATGTAATTCCAGCAGGGTCAATCTGCGAGAAATCGGTTTCCCACTTTTTGTTTCGGATATTTATTACACCTTCGGTAGTAAACAACATACCGTTTCGTCCGTTTCGCGTAGGCATCACACAGTCGAACATATCCACCCCACGAGAAATAGCCTCGATGATATTGGCCGGAGTCCCTACCCCCATCAGGTAGCGCGGTTTATCTCTGGGCACCACCTCATCTACGACCTCAATCATTCGGTACATCTGCTCGGCAGGCTCGCCTACGGCCAACCCACCAATAGCATACCCATCTGGGTTGTATTGTTTTATAAACTCGACAGATTTGACTCGCAAATCCTCATAGACGCACCCCTGAATAATAGGCATCAAGGTTTGTTCATAGCCATACAGCGGCGAGGTTTGTTCGAAACGATTAAAACAGCGATCTAACCATCGGCAGGTCAAATCGAGTGACTTTGAGGCGTATTCTCTTGTTGAATCTCCCGGAGGACACTCATCGAATGCCATCATAATATCAGCACCGATTGCACGCTGGGTATCCATCACATTTTCGGGCGTGAACAGATGTCGCGAGCCGTCAATGTGCGATTGGAACTTGCACCCCTCCTCTGTAAGTTTTCGAGCAGAGGCCAATGAAAATACTTGAAATCCGCCACTGTCGGTCAGAATAGGTCTATCCCACGAGCAGAACTTGTGCAACCCGCCCGCCTGACGCAGCGTTTCGCAACCGGGTCGGAGGTATAAGTGGTATGTATTTCCGAGAATAATCTGTGCCTGAATATCATCGACGAGTTCGCGATGAAACACACCCTTAACGCTACCCACAGTACCTACGGGCATAAATATCGGAGTTTCGATTTGGCCGTGCGCCGTAGTCAGCACACCGGCTCTGGCTCTGGTAGATGAATCGTTTTTAGTAATTTCAAAGGTCATACGCCTGCTATTTAACGTGCAAAGATACATTTTTTTGCACAAACCCAAGCAATTTTCGCCCATTGATTTTGCCATTTGTACAAAACAGAATGGGCTGTTGATAAAAAAATAGAGAAAAAATTGCATAAAAATTTGCACGAATAAAAAATTCGTTATACCTTTGCATCGCAAAATCAGGGGAGGTTGATTGGGATATTGATGGGGAGATTGATTGAGACTTGGCGCTGATTGAGCAAATTTGGTCCCTTCGTCTATCGGTTAGGACGGAAGATTTTCATTCTTCAAAGAGGAGTTCGATTCTCCTAGGGACTACAAAGGCGGTAATAACAATACTTGAAACAGGAGCTCGCCGGATGTGGTGAGCGACGTATGGGAGAGTGAACGTAGTTGGTCGCTCTTTTTTGTTGATTAATAAGAAAAACGTAAAATAAAAACTATGGCAAATCACAAGTCATCTAAAAAGCGTATCCGTCAAACGGAAACTAAGCGCTTGAGCAACAAATATTATCACAAGACAGCTCGCAACGCTATGAAGGCTTTGCGCAACACAACTGATAAAGATGCAGCTGCAGCGTTGCTTCCGAAAGTTGCTTCAATGCTTGACAAACTCGCTAAGAAGAATATCATTCACAAGAACAAAGCTGCAAACTTGAAGAGCGGTCTGCAAGTTCACGTTAACGCTTTGTAGTGTTTGAACTCGAAAGAGTGTAAGATTATGAGAGGAGAATCAAAACTGATTCTCCTCTTTTTTTGTATTTATTCAAAATATTTGCTAACTTGCGGTCGTGAATAAAACAATTTATTAACCCCAAAAAACATTTAAATTATGAAAAAGAATTTTTTCAGATGGGCTTTAACAAAATTTTTTCGTGTCTCTGCGTTAGTTGTTTTGTGTTCTATTTTCAGCATATTTTCAGGTTTTTCACAAGTGATTCAAGGGAAAGGTTGGTCACTGAGTGTTCACGTCCCATATAACACGGCAGAAGAATTCAAAGCAGAAAACACAAAGAATTTCAACAATTTTCTTAGGACTCGAAATGCTTCAATTAATGACGGTGTCAAAAGAATACATCTTGAACATATTGTAATAAATAAGGGAGAATCTTCTCGAATTGGAATCATTTTCAACAATCGGTCTTCAACCAAAACCGTAGAACGCATTGTCATTGAGGGTGTTGGCGAAACTACTTCAGGAGATATCAAAAACGGATTCTTTGCCGTCACTGTAAATCCTGAAAAATCAACACTATACCGAATAAGCACCTATGCTAAAGACTCGACAGGTAAAGTTGAATGTTATAAGGAAAACAGACGTTTGGTGGTTGTTGATGTTGACAAAAAAGAATATGACAAAATTGTAAGACAAGTTTATATATACGAACGCTCTCCAGAGGCGTTGTTACGCAAATACCTAAATAAACTTGCCGATGGCGTACCGGGCGACAGTATCGCTGAAATACCTGAACCCAAACGCCCCGCCAAGTCTTGGCTTACGACGGATGAAATTCTTGCCGATCAGACCCGCAGATTTGAACGACTTAACTTTAACAACAGCGTCAGAGGCGGCTCATATCTGAGGTCTGCCTTAGAACACGAAGTTATCAAACGTGGCGACTCGACTCGCATTAAATACGTATTTAACAACAGAATATTGTATAGCATTGAAATTGAAGGAGTCGGTCAAACTACGCCCAAAGACATCAGAAACGGTGAGTTTATCGTAACCGTCAAACCCGATAAAACAACCCTATACCGAGCTAACATTACAATCAGAGACCCTGACGGCAGACTGAGAGAAACACGTGGTTTGGATAATCGCAGGGTGATTGTCGTAGAACCAAAGAAATTTGACAAGATTTTACTTAATGTATTCAAAATAAGACGAACAGACCGAAATGGAGATAAAGTTCGCAAGTACCTAAACGAACTCGCAGATGGTGTCCCCGAAAGGTAACTCTCTGCAAAACAAAATGAAAAAAAGATGCTTGACCACCCAATTTTATCAAGCATCTTTTTTGTTTTATTTTGGTTATCGACTATTTGCGATAAATCTTCTGATATCCGTAGATTGCAGTTTCACCAAGTTCCTCTTCGATTCTGAGCAATTGGTTGTACTTAGCCATACGGTCAGAACGGCTCAATGAACCGGTCTTGATTTGGCCAGAGTTTGTAGCTACGGCGATGTCAGCGATAGTCGAGTCTTCAGTTTCGCCTGAACGGTGTGATGTAACTGAAGTGTATCCTGCACGGTGAGCCATTTCGATAGCATCGAGAGTTTCAGTCAAAGTACCGATTTGGTTAACCTTAATCAGGATTGAGTTACCGCAACCAAGTTCGATACCCTTCTTCAGGAACTCTACGTTAGTCACGAACAGGTCATCACCAACCAATTGGCAACGATCGCCGATACGTTGAGTCAGCATTTGCCAGCCTTCCCAGTCGTTTTCGCACATACCGTCTTCGATAGAGTCGATAGGATATTTGTTCACGAGGTTTTCGAGGTAATCAACTTGTTCAGCTGAAGTACGGATAGCACCGTTTTCACCTTCAAACTTCTTGTAGTCGTACTTGCCATCTACATAGAATTCGCTTGATGCGCAGTCCAGACCGATAGCAACGTCACCACCTTCGCACTTGCGACCCGGTTTGTAACCAGCAGCCTTGATAGCTTCGATGATTGATTCCAAAGCATCTTCAGTACCGTTGAGAGCCGGAGCAAAGCCACCTTCGTCACCTACTGCAGTGCTAAGACCACGATTCTTGAGAACTTTCTTCAGAGCGTGGAATACTTCAGCACCCATTCTCAAACCTTCGCGGAATGATGCAGCACCCACCGGGCGAATCATAAATTCCTGGAATGCGATCGGAGCATCAGAGTGTGAACCACCGTTGATGATGTTCATCATCGGAACAGGCAACACCTTAGCGTTAGAACCGCCGATGTAGCGATACAAAGGCATACCCATATAGTTAGCAGCAGCGCGAGCTACAGCCAAAGATACACCCAAAATAGCGTTAGCACCCAAGTTGCTCTTAGTCGGAGTACCATCGAGAGCCAACATAGCGCGGTCGATAGCCACTTGGTCAGTAACCATCATACCGAGAATTTCCGGAGCGATAACTTCGTTAACGTTTTGAACGGCTTTGAGCACACCTTTACCGAGGTAACGGCCTTTATCACCATCTCTCAATTCGAGAGCTTCATTTTCACCTGTTGAAGCACCAGAAGGCACTGCAGCACGACCGATAGCGCCGCTGGCTGTAGCAACTTCAACTTCCACTGTAGGATTGCCTCTTGAGTCGAGGATTTCACGAGCGTGAATACCGATAATTTGTCCCATAGTTATTTTTCAGTTTTAAGTAAAATTTACCAATTAAAAATCAGGCAAAATTAGCGAATTGTTTGCGGATTATCAACTATTTTCCCCAATAAAAACTCACACAACAAAAAAGAGTGTAATAATTGAGATGTTATCTGTAAAATATCACTATCTTTGCAAATGTATATAGGAATATTACGTAATGAAAAAAGTAGCATTAATTACAGGGATAACCGGACAGGACGGTTCGTTTTTGGCGGAATTTCTGCTTGAGAAGGGTTACGAAGTACACGGCATTATGCGCCGCAGTTCGTCGTTCAACACCGGTCGAATCGAACATTTATACTTTGAGAAGTGGGTACGCGATATGCGCAAAGAGCGCGTCATCGAGTTGCACTACGGAGATATGACCGATTCGAGTTCGCTGATTCGCATCATTCAGCAGGTTCGTCCCGACGAGATATACAACTTAGCAGCACAGAGTCACGTAAAGGTGTCGTTTGATGTGCCGGAATACACAGCCGAAACCGACGCCGTTGGTACATTGCGACTGCTCGAGGCAGTCCGCATTTTGGGACTCGACCAGAAGACAAAGATATACCAGGCATCTACGTCCGAGTTGTTCGGTCAGGTACAAGAGGTTCCCCAGCGCGAGACTACTCCGTTCTACCCCCGCAGCCCGTATGGCGTAGCCAAACAGTACGGATTCTGGATTACGAAGAACTACCGCGAGGCGTACGGGATGTTCGCTGTAAACGGCATTCTGTTCAACCACGAGAGCGAACGTCGAGGCGAAACATTCGTGACGCGTAAGATTACGCTCGCCGTAGCTCGCATTGTGAACGGTCAGCAGGACAAACTCTATCTGGGCAATATGAATGCACTGCGAGATTGGGGCTACGCGCGCGACTATGTTGAGTGTATGTGGCTGATGTTGCAGCACCCGACTCCTGAGGATTTTGTGATTGCGACGGGTCAGTACCACTCGGTTCGCGAGTTCACTACGCTGGCATTCCGCCGCGCAGGTATCGAGCTGCGCTGGGAGGGCGAAGGCGTTGACGAAAAGGGCATTGATGTAGCAACAGGCCGCGTGCTGGTAGAGGTCGATCCGCGATACTTCCGACCGACCGAGGTTGAGCAGCTGCTCGGCGACCCGTCAAAGGCGCAACGCTTGCTGGGCTGGAATCCGAGCAAGACTTCGTTCGAGAAGTTGGTCGAAATTATGGTCGATCACGACTTGAAAATGGTTAGCGAGGGTCGCGACTCCTCATTCTAATAGAAACAGAAATACACATTAATATAACGACTCCCGACTCTTTCGCAGAATCGGGAGTCGTTTGTTTTAGTATTATGGTTTAAACGGTTGAGAATGGCGTTTCAAGTGTTTTTGATATTCTTCACCGCCGAGTTCTTCTAAATATTTTTGTCGCCCTTTAGCATCTTTATTCTTTCTAAACTCTTCGAATTTAGCGTGAATTTCGTCATACTTATCAGGTTCTATAACAAGAACAAACTTTTTATCGTAGGTAAAAAGACCTTTAGTCGGACCTTCTATAGCGACCACAATTTCAGTAGATTTTTCCGGTATTATTTCAGCAATCCACTCACCTCTCCTCAAATCTTTAGAAGACGCAATGGGTTTCTTAGAATACCCTTTTATCACTCTCAAATCAAATACTTTCCACGGGTCAAATCTAAATTTGATTCTGTATGTCTCACCTTTTTTAACGTGATCGCCATCACCCACAGAAGCGATATATCCTGAATACGTAAAATCATCATACAAGCGGCCTGTTTTCTGAGACTGAATCGGTTTTTTATGTGTTTTCACAGAGTCCTTTTGAAGAATTTTAGATCCTTCAGGTTTCGTAGCACCCATTGTCATATTGCCAAAAATATTCTGAGAAAAACCAGAACTAACACACAACACCAGCATTAAGCCGAGTAAAAATATCTTTTTCATATTCACTTCTTATATTGGTTAAAGATTATTAGAAGTGATAACAGCTTCACAATATTCTTCCAATCTATCACCATTATCATCGAGAGCCCCTTGAACCACAAATTGATAAATCCTTGTAGTATTAGGATCTGGAATAATATCCGATACATACCAAAGAGATTCTGTTGATAAATTTTTCGTTTCGTCAGGTATAGGCACATCAATATCAGCATATTCTGATGATTGAATGACTCTCAAATACATAACATCCGTATTAGTGTACGTAATCGTAAGTGTAAACCTAGATCCTGGTCTAACCACACCACTTGTTGGATTAACAACTACAGTTGGTTGCACTGCAAACGAAAATCCTACGATTGCAGCAAGGCCCAACAATACCTTTGTAAAGATTGATTTTTTCATAATATTAATTTTTTACGCAAATACGACTTGTATTTACGCTCGCAAGTTAAGAAATTATTTTTTGATCTCCAAATAATTAGACTAAAAAGTTTAATCAAATTTTGTCTGCTCAGAATCGGGAGTTGTTGTGTTTATACCTAACATTATTTACAAACTCTACGCACTCGACCACCAGCAACAAAAAAGACAGCCCGCTGAATTCAGCGGGCTGCCCATATAGGATTGAGTTGCGAGATTATTTTTGGAATTTAGCAAATTCTACGTCTTCTTTAGCAACTTTTTCCAATTCAGGATTCTTAGCGATAGCGCTTTGAATGTTCTTAGCAGCAACTTCTTCGTTACCTTCGCGAGCAGCGATAACAGCTCTCAGGTAGTCAGCTTCAGCGCTGTTGTCACCTTCCAAAGCAGCCTTAGCAGCTGTCAAGTTACCGTTACATACTTCAGCAACTGCGCGGTTGTAACCGTTCAAAGCCTTAGCAGCTTCAGCGTAGTTACCTTCTGCCAAGTTAACCAGACCCATATTGTAAGCAGCATCTTCAGTAGCAATTGCGAAGCACTTCTTAGCATCTTCCATATCGCCTTCTGCCATAGCAGCGATACCCAAGTTTACGATGATGTCGTTAGAAGCGTTGTCGATTTGAGCAGCCTTAACCAAAGCAGCTGTTGCATCGTTGGTGATTTTACCTTCTTTTTCAACCAAAGCAACTGCGTAGTTGTTCCAAGCGCGTGCATCGTTATATTTATCAGCAGCAGCCTTGTAAACTTTGATCTTAGTATCAACATCTTCGAACAAAGTTGCAGCGAACAACATTTCTTCCAAGTTCAAAGAAGACACGTCGTTTCTTACAGCTTCTCTGAGTTCTTCGTCAGTTTTACCTTCAACGTCTACGTTAACAACGAGTTTAGAGCGGCGCAATTCCGGAAGAATCTTTTCAGCCAAAACTTCGAATGCTGCAGACATATTTTGGATTTCTTGATCGCGTTTTTCAGGATCGTTGTACATTTGGAGAACTTGGAGGATCAATTCCTTATCGCGGATATCTGAACCTTCAACCAATTCTTTGAAACCTTCCCAGTCTTCACCCAGAGCTTCAACGTCGAATTTCGGAGCAACCGGCATTTTGTCTTTCTTAAACTTCTTGCTTACAGCAGTTTGAGTTGCGCGACCACGGTCTTGAGACAACTTGTTGTTGAAAGCCAAAGGACCATCAGGAGAAGCGTAAGATTTTGTGTAAACATCACTTACAGTTCTGCGTTCAACACCTGTGTTAGCTCTGATAAATTCTTCCAAAGCCTTGATTTCTTCAGTGTTGAGTTGGTTGTTGCGAACATTGAATCTGTTGATCAAGAACATAATCTTAGCGTCTTGAGAGATTGTAGTTACGCGTTGGAAGTTATCCTTAGCAACTGCCATTTGAGCGTAGTTGTCAGCCAATGCTTGAACAGTACTGATACCTTGAGCGATTTCATAATCGTAAACCTTCAGATAGTCAACGTCTTTAGCGCATTTTGCTTCAACGCGCAAAACGAGTTTTGATTTTCTGAATTTTGCATCATACGGGAAAGATACTGTTGATTCTACAGCACCGCCGTTAGCTTTAGAGATTACGGTGTAGTTTTCGCTAACTTTTTCACCTTGAGCAAATGTCGGAGCTGCAGCCAATTCTTCGCCAGCTTCGTTAATCAAAATCGGAGTGAATTTCAACATTGCTTTTTTGCTGAAATACTTAGCCGGGAACTCTACTTTATAGTTAGCAGTCACAGCATTACCTCTGAGAGTCAAGACTTCAGGATTGCAAGTAGCCTTAACATCCTCAACGTTCTTCACCATCGATTTGAAACAGTTACAACCGCTCAGAACCAGAGCTGCTGCCATAAGCGCCAAACCGCTTTTCAAGAAATTTTTCATTGCGTTGTTTTTTTAATTAGTTAATATTCATTTGTTTTAATTATCCAGTTAGGGAATTTAGATTACAAATATACTATTTTTTTTTCACATATCACTCTAAAGCAAAAAAAAATAGCATTTTTTTTCATTTCTCATCTGTTCGTAAATTCCGAGCAACAGAACCCGCGAAACGAACTCCCTGACTATCAACACTTTTAAATCAAGACCGAGCAAAAGCACAACTTTGTTTTACCTGTATGCTTTTGCTCAGTTATTTTAACAGTATCTACTCTTTGCGACCTTTATTGTTATCGCGACGTTCGCCACGATGTTCTCTTCTTTGGCGAGGTTCTTCAGCCGGAGCGTTCGGGTCTCTTGGCAACAATGCCTTGCGAGACAATCTCAGTTTGTTGGTCTTTTTGTCGATTTCAACAAGTTTAACCTCCAGAATATCACCCTCTTTAATTCCGGTTTCTTCCATTGTTTCGAAACGTTTGTTGTCGATTTCCGAGATGTGCAACAAACCATCTTTGCCAGGCAAAATTTCAACAAATGCGCCAAATGTAACAATAGTCTTAACCTTACCTGTGTATACTTCGCCCTCTTCCGGAACTGCCACGATGCCTTTAATGCGAGCCAATGCTGCATCAATACCCTCTTTATTTTCGCCGAAGATATCCACAATACCCTTATTATCAGCCTCTGTGATAGTGATTGTAGTACCTGTTTCTTTTTGCATTTCTTGGATAACTTTTCCGCCCGGGCCGATAACTGCGCCGATGAATTCAGACGGAATAGTGATTTGAACGATGCGCGGAACAAACGGCTTGAAGTCTTCACGCGGAGCAGCGATAGTCTCCAACATCTTACCCATAATGTGTTCGCGACCACGCTTAGCCTGTTCCAGAGCCTGAGCCAATACATCATAAGACAGACCGTCAACCTTGATATCCATTTGAGTTGCAGTGATACCATCTTTTGTACCTGTAACCTTGAAGTCCATATCACCCAGGTGGTCTTCATCGCCCAAGATGTCAGACAAGACTGCGAAACGACCTGTACCCTCTTCAGAGATAAGACCCATTGCGATACCCGAAACAGGTTTCTTAATCTTCAGACCTGAGTCCATAAGGGCGAGTGTACCGGCACAAACCGTAGCCATTGAAGACGAACCGTTTGATTCGAGGATATCCGAAACTACGCGCACTGCGTATGGATTTTCTTCGCCTACGGGCACCATCGGTTTCAGAGCGCGGAATGCCAAGTTACCGTGTCCGATTTCGCGACGCGACAAACCTCTCGAAGCCTTAGCTTCGCCGGTTGAGAACGGAGGGAAGTTATAGTGCAGCACGAACTGTTCGCTGCCTTGAGTCAGCACCTCATCTACCATCTTTTCGTCGAGTTTGGTGCCGAGAGTTACAGTAGTCAATGATTGAGTTTCGCCACGAGTGAAGATTGCAGAACCGTGTGCAGCAGGCAGATAACCCACTTCGCACCAGATCGGACGAATTTCGTCAGTCTTACGACCGTCCAGACGCACACCCTCATCGAGAATCATATTTCTCATCGCCTTTTTCAGCACGTCGTCGTGGAAGTAGCGCTTAATCATCACAGCCTTTTCAGCCAATTCTTCTTCGCAGAAGCGGCTGCAGAACTCCTCTTCGATAGCATCAAAGCGGTCGTTGCGTTCGTGTTTCGGCAGCACAGATTTTGCAACTTCGTAAACCTTGTCGTAAGTCTCTTTAATTACGAGTTGGCGCAACTCTTCGTCGTTGGTTTCGTGACAATAAGCACGTTTTTCCTCTTTGCCTACGGCCTTCATCAATTCCAACTGAGCCTGACATTGCAGCTTGATCTCTTCGTGAGCGAACTTGATAGCCTCGAGCATTTCTGCTTCAGACACCTCTTTGAATTCGCCCTCTACCAACATAATGTTGTCGATCGTCGCAGCCACCATAATGTCGATATCCGACTCTTCCATCTGCGAGAATGTCGGGTTGATAATCAACTGACCATTCACGCGACCTACTCTCACTTCAGAGATAGGACCGTTGAACGGAATATCAGAAACTGCCAGCGCAGCCGATGCAGCCAGACCTGCCAAAGCATCTGGCATAATATCTTTAGCAGCAGAGATAAGAGTTACCGTAACATAAACTTCAGCGTGGAAGTCTGACGGGAACAGCGGGCGCAGCGCACGGTCAATCAGACGAGAAACCAGAATTTCGTAGTCTGACGGACGAGCCTCGCGTTTGAGGAAACCGCCCGGGAAACGACCTGCTGCGGCATATTTTTCTTTGTATTCTACCTGAAGCGGCATAAAGTCGCAATCATCTTTGGGTTCTTTTGCAGCCACTACCGTAGCCAGCAACATTGTATCGCCCTGTTTCACAACAACCGAACCATCAGCCTGTTTAGCCAATTTTCCGGTTTCAATCATAATCTCGCGATCACCACCCAACTTAAAAATCTTCTGTGTTGCGTTGTACATCTTCTTTGATTTTTTAATTCTCTTACATATATATTCGCCACAAAGATACCACTTTATTTTCAGACTTTAGCACAAATTCAATCATTTATTTTCAACAACTATTTTTTATTCTGTAAAAATGTCTTACCTTTGCGCCGTTTTTGTGGGGAGATTTGCATTTCACACAACGATAGCTCAAGGGTTATAGTTTCTCGTTTCGAGGTCGACTCATTACCGCGACGGGACATATACCACGAGAGTTTTTGTTTAACAATTTTTTAATTAAAAAAAACTATGAGTAATTACTTGAATCCCGAAGTTAAGCAACAAATCTTTGCTACTTACGGAAAGACTGAAAAAGACACAGGTTCACCTGAAAGTCAAATTGCACTGTTTACAACTCGCATTGCTCACTTGACTGAACACCTCAAGAGCAATCACAATGACCACAACACTCACCGTTCGTTGTTGCGTCTGGTTGGTAAACGTCGTCGTTTGTTGGACTACTTGAAGAAGGTTGACATCGAACGCTATCGTGCAATCATCAAAGCTCTGAACCTCAGAAAATAGTTCAGTTCTCAAGTCAAAAAAATGGCCGTCCTCACACAGAGAGCGGCCATTTTTTCATATCACATTCAACCTATTTTTTGAGCACGAGGTTTCGAATTATCGACACCAAGACATAGGCAATCAAGACAAATGCTACGGCAGCCACCCCAAACAGCGACACCGTTACTGCCACAAACAACAGGAACAAATATCTCAACTTGTTTTGTCCAAAGCCAAAGCCCTTGAACTTCAGCGAAAACATCGGCACCTCGCTGACCAACAACCACGACATCAACAGCGTAATTGCCACCAAAGCCCAGCACGGAATCGAAAAATCAATGAATACCAACGATGCAATAAACATTGCATTTGCGGGGGTCGGCAATCCGATAAATTCGGAAGTTTGCCGCTGGTCGACATTAAACTTAGCCAACCTCAACGCAGACATCGGAGCAATCAAAAATCCCAACAATGCGACCATTTCGCCCGCCACGGGAATCATCTGTTGCCACATAACCACAGCCGGCACAGTGCCGAATGTAACCATATCAGCCAAAGAGTCAAGTTCCTTGCCCACAGGCGAATACTGATTCAGCAGCCGAGCAAAAAGTCCGTCCATAAAATCAAAAAGCGCACCTGCGACAATAAACCAGAATGCAAATTTAAGCTCGCCCCTGAATGCCGAAATCAATGCTGCACACCCCATCAACAGATTCAGACAGGTGATAATATTGGGGATTGTAAAAATTTTTATTTTCATCACTTACACATTATAATGGAACAAATATACGTTTTTTGCAAGAAATAATAAAATGGTTTAGTTTTTATTTTGACACAAAAATTCGTATCTTTGTTCACAATATCGAGATGTATGAAAAAACAAAAAGCAAATATAACCATCACCTCCGCCGAAGATGGAGGGATTTTAGATGTGATAAAACGAGCGCTACCCGAGAAAAGTGGCACTACATTAAAATCGCATCTCACACACCGTCAGATATTTATTAACAACAAACTTGCGCTCAGGCACGACGACAGGGTCAAGGTCGGAGACCGCATCGAAATCCGAATGGAGCGCACCGAGAACCTCACCATTGACAGCCGACTGCTGAAAATAGTCTACGCCGACAACGATGTAATAGTCATCGACAAGCAGCACGGATTGCTTTCAGTGGCGACAAATCGCTTTGAACAAAAGACGGCATTCCGTCTGCTGAGCGACTTGGTGAAACGCCAAGACCCCGCAAACAAAATTTTCGTAGTACACCGACTCGACCGCGAGACTTCGGGATTGATGTTGTTTGCTCGCAATGAGGAGACAAAACAGCGGCTACAAGAGGATTGGACAAATATGGTTACTGACCGTCGCTATGTGGCAGTTACCGAGG
>JAZOQL010000209.1:0-4787 GCA_045656065.1 Rikenellaceae bacterium
TGGCCTCCGACTTGTTGAGGCGCACATACCAGTTAGACAGATTTTCGCATACGAAATCCTGAATCATACGGGCTGCCGGAGTCGGGTCATAGTCGTCAATCTTTTCAGTTACATCTTTAACTAAAGTATTGAGCAGCGAGATAATCCAGCGGTCGATTTCGGGACGTTCTGCCAGCGGCACCTCTTTCTCTTCGCCTGTGAATCCATCTACATTTGCATACAGCGCAAAGAATCCGTATGTATTATAAAGTGTTCCGAAGAATTTACGACGCACTTCGTCTACGCCTTCGATGTCGAATTTCAGGTTATCCCACGGTTGTGAGTTTGAAATCATATACCATCTTACAGCATCTGCGCCATACTTTTCGATTGCGGCGAATGGTTCAACGGCATTACCCAGACGTTTACTCATCTTGTTTCCGTTCTTGTCGAGCACAAGACCATTCGAGATGATGTTCTTGAATGCTACCGAGTCGAACAACATCGTAGCGATTGCGTGCAGCGTGAAGAACCAACCACGAGTCTGGTCAACACCTTCTGCGATGTAGTCTGCCGGGAATACCTTGCTGAACTCTTCATCGGTGATTTCGAACGGGTAGTGAACCTGTGCATAAGGCATTGCGCCCGAGTCGAACCATACGTCAATCAGGTCTGGTTCGCGATGCATAGCTTCGCCCTTAGATGACACCAGAACGATGTTATCCACGTATGGGCGGTGCAGGTCTACCTTGTCGTAGTTTTCTTTTGAGAAGTCGCCTGCCACGAAATCCTTATATGGATTTTCGGTCATAACGCCAGCTTTGATAGCGAGCTCGATTTCGTTGCAGAGCTCTTCTATCGAGCCTATGCACTTCATTTCCGAGTGGTCTTCCGTAGCCCAGATTGGCAGCGGAGTACCCCAATATCTCGAACGTGACAAGTTCCAGTCCACCAAATTTTCCAACCACTTGCCGAATCGGCCCGAACCTGTTGATTCAGGTTTCCAGTTGATTGTATTATTGAGTTCAATCAGACGTTCTCTGAGCGCAGTTGTGCGGATAAACCACGAATCCAGCGGGTAGTACAACACCGGTTTGTCGGTTCTCCAGCAGTGCGGGTAGTTGTGGGTATGTTTTTCAATTTTGAATGCCTTGCCTTCTGCCTTGAGATTAACACAGATTTCCACGTCCAGAGTTTCATCTTTGTCGGTCAGTCGTTCGTCGAAAGCATTTTTTACATATCTGCCTGCGAATTTTTGGTATTCTGCGGTATTTACATTCTGAGCGACGAATTCCGAGTCGAGGTCTTCGATAGTGAAAAACTTACCCGAGCGGTCTACCATTGGGCAGCGTTTGCCCGAGCGGTCAATCATAATCAGCGAACCGATGCCAGCCTGTTTAGCTACGCGGTCGTCATCTGCACCAAATGTCGGAGCAATATGTACGATACCCGTACCATCTTCAGTCGATACATAGTCGCCCGGGATTACTCTGAATGCATCGCCATCAGGTTTTACCCACGGAATCAGTTGTTCGTACACTACGCCTGCCAGCTCATCGCCACGATATTCGCCTGTGATTCTGTATGGAATCATCTTCGCATCGCCCTTGTACTCGTCAAACGGAGCATTCTCCATCTTCTTGTTGAAGTAGTTTGCGTACAGGTCTTTCGCGATGATTACGGCTTCCTGCTGGTGTGTGTATGGATTAAATGTTTCGATTCTTACATAAGTGATAGCGGGGCCTACGGCGAGCGCTACGTTCGATGGCAGAGTCCACGGTGTAGTGGTCCACGCCATAATGTAGAGGTTTGTATTGATGCCATCAAATAATTTTTCAGATTTTTCATCTCTGATAACCTTGAACTGGGCAGTACAAGTTGTATCCTTCACGTCGCGGTAGCAACCCGGTTGGTTCAGTTCGTGGCTGCTGAGTCCTGTACCCGCAGCTGGCGAATATGGCTGAATGGTATAACCCTTGTACAGCAAACCTTTGTCGTAGAGGCGTTTGAGCAGATACCACAAAGTTTCGATATACTTATTGTCGTAAGTGATGTACGGGTCGTCCATATTCACCCAATAGCCCATTTTGCGAGTCAGTGACTCCCATTCCGAGGTGTATTTCATCACCTCTTGACGGCAGGCTTTGTTATACTCTTCGATGGTGATTTTCGTACCGATATCCTTTTTGGTGATGCCCAGCATCTTTTCTACGCCGAGTTCTACGGGCAGTCCGTGTGTATCCCAGCCCGCCTTGCGATGCACGAGATATCCCTGCTGAGTTTTGTAGCGGCAGATGATGTCTTTGATTGTACGTGCCATTACGTGGTGAATGCCCGGAGTGCCGTTTGCTGAAGGCGGACCTTCATAGAAAACGAATGTAGGGTGACCTTCGCGAGTTGAGGTGCTCTTGTGGAATGTATCCTGAGCGTCCCACTGCTCGAGCACGTCGCTTGCTATATGGGACAGATTGAGCCCCTTATATTCCGTAAAATTTTTCTTGCTCATATATTTCTACTTTAAAATCTTCGTGATAATATCAATCTGCAAATATACTGATTTTTTGTGAATTTATGTCAAACCAATGGCATAAGTATTTTATTTTGCAGAAAATGACTACATTTGTAGCAATGGTAAGGGATATTTCTTTTCATATTACGGATATTTTTTTCAATTCGGTAAAGGCTGTGTCTACTGAAGTAAAGGTTGAGGTGTGCAGTTGTGTCGACTATTTTGAGTTCCGCATTTCGGACAATGGCTGCGGAATGTCGTCGCAGCGGCTCTCCGAGGTGTTGTCGGCTACCCATTCCGAGTGTAATGACGGCTGGGGGATTATTCTGCTGAAACAGAGCATAGAACGCTGTGGTGGAGATTTTTCGCTCGAATCGGAAGAGGGGCGTGGTACGGTTGTATGGGCGAGATTTCCGATGGGGGAGAGCAATTCTTTTGATGTTGGCGATTTGGCTCAGACGCTCGCTCTGATTCTGACGGGCTCGCCCGGTGTGAGTGTTTGTTTGAGGTTGGTGGGTGGAAATGGCAAGTTTGAAATTTCGACTTCGGATTTGGAGTCCGTAGCGCAGGGTTTTCCACTATCACACGTAAAGGTAACAACCCTTGTTAAAGAGCTACTAAACATTAAATTGAAAAAAATGTTTTGGGGCTAAAATTTGAGATAAAAATCTTTTGTAAGGGTTTTGTATTGTTCGGTGTAGTCGCCACTCTCGGCATCACGAATGTATATTTGCTCTTCGATTGGTTCGGCTGAGATTGACTTTTTGAATTCGGCCATAATGCGAATCGAACTCTTCCCTTTGCGGTCAAAAATTTCGGCAATTCTGTGCAGTGACAGCCCATTCTGTTTTGAGATTTCGAGTAGACTGAATTTCAGGTCTGCGGGCAGTATTACTGCGAAGGTGCCCTCTGGCGCGAGTAGCCTTGCTGCGTGCTGAACCAATTCATTGTGGGGCAGCGAGTCGGTATGTCGCGCTGTGGATTTTGCCGAGTCGGGATTCTTTAGCGAATTTACAAAGTATGGAGGATTGCTTATGATGAGGTCATAAGGTGCAGAGTCAAAGTGTTGCAGGTCAATGTGGTGAGCTGCGAGCCGATTTCCCCAGGGCGATTGCTCGAAGTTGCTGCAACTCTGCTCGAATGCTCCGAGGTCGGGGTCGATTGCGTCAATCCGAGCCTCGCTCCAGCGCTGAGCCGCCATAAGCGAAATGACTCCCGTACCCGAGCCGATGTCAAGAATGCGCAGTGGGGTAGGGTGGTGAGCCCACGCTCCGAGCAGCACGCCGTCGGTGCCGACCCGCATTGCTGCACTCTCCTGATAAACAGTGAACTGCTTAAACTTAAACCAATTGTTGCTCATAGTTGTTACTGCTTCAAAAAACCGTCGATTCCGGCACCGAACAGTGCGAAGTCATACTTTACAGGGTCTTCTGGGTCGAATTGGCGAAGTTGTGCAGTCACCTCTTCTACGGCGCGCCAATCGTTTTGTTTGCGGGTGAGCAGTCCCAGTGCGCGGCTCATATTTCCGCTGTGCAGGTCGAGCGGCAGATAGAGCGCCGATGAGGGGATATCCCACAGACCGAAGTCCACGCCTCGTTCATCTTTGCGCACCAGCCAGCGAATGTACATATTCAGCCGTTTGCAAGTTGCTCCCTTGTCTATTGAAGAGAGGTGTTTGGTCGAGCGAGCCGGGTGGTCGGTGTCGAAGAATATTTTGCGGAAATTTGACAGCGCCACTCGCATATCTTTATGGGTATTGTACTCCGATTCAAAGATTTTACCTATGCCGCCAAACTCTTTGTACACCCTTCTTAGCATCCTGACAAATGCCAAAAGGTCTTGGTCGTTGAATGTGCGGTGAACAAAGCCTCTGAGTCGTTGAAGGTCTGACTCGGTGTGGTTTACTACGAAGTCATAGGGCGCATTGTCCATCAGTTCGACCATTCGGTGAGCATTGCGCACGATGATTTTGCGATTGCCCCACGCAATTGTTGCTGCCAGAAAGCCTGCAATCTCGATGTCGTTTCTCGCTGTGTAGCGATGTGGTACGGAGATTGGGTCATCGCAGATGAAATTTTCGCGGTCGTATCGGTCGTATAGCGACTCCAACAGCTCTTTTATTGGCGTAAAATCTTTCATAAAAGTGATTTTTTCGGGCGATAAAAGTAACGTTTTTTTTGAATATGAACTATCTTTGTCCCATTAAAAATTTGAATATGGCAAAAAGTTTTGGTAGCGATAACCATTCGGGAATACACCCTCGAGTGCTTGAGGCTCTGGCAAGAGCAAATGAAGGACA
>JAZOQL010000210.1:0-2923 GCA_045656065.1 Rikenellaceae bacterium
GATGTTGTCTTCCTAAGACCGCTTGGCCTCCGACTTCCCTTTCTATGCTATTCTTGATACCGTTAAGTTTGCGTTCTTCACATTGATTGCAGGCGCAGGCGTTGTTGCATCGGCAGGCGCGGAAGTATTCTCAACAGACACATTGAAGCAACATCCCTTTGGTACTGTGATGATTGCTGTCGATGTTACGTTAAAATAGTTCGCGTCTGTCGGCGGTTCAGCCGCTACTGCGGCAGGCGTTACGATTGCCTTGCTCGTCAGGATTGGCTCTCCGTCAAGAGCAAGTGCAACGCTTATCCCCGCAGGAGCAGTCCCGCCAGTCGGTATGGCAATGTTGCCGTTGAATGTTACCTGATACCTTGCGAAGCAACCGCAAGCGTTGTTGACGATACCACGGAGAGTTACAATTCCGCTCTCGTTTCTATGATAGACATAGCCTTTGTTGCAAGGGATGGAGTTGTTCAGGACTACTGGCTGGTTAGCCTGCACCACCTGAACTGGATTATAGGTAAACTCTGCCATATCGCCACCCCCTAAAATGCGCCGTTACCGCAACCGCATCCACAGCCGCTCTGACCACCGCAAGTGAAGATAGGGGTCTTGCCGTAAACTGGAGTGCTTGGTACTGGGCAGTTAGCAAGTCTGTTATACAGAGCGTCAATCTCTGCGTTCATACCCTGCGCGATAAATGCATTCTGCGCAGTCTGCGACTCTTTCATATTAGCAAGGGTAAGCTGTCTTTCGAGGTCGCTAATCTTATCATTCTTCGCATCGAGTTCAAGCGAGCAAAGTTTGTCAAGGATAGCCTGCGTCCCTCTTGTCTGCGAGTCGATGATGTCGCGGGTGTTCATAGCGGATGCCGCTCTATCTGCACAGTTCTCCGTTGCTACCGTGTACTTCAG
The DNA here is from genome assembly GCA_045656065.1 of Rikenellaceae bacterium. Lineage (GTDB taxonomy): Bacteria > Bacteroidota > Bacteroidia > Bacteroidales > Rikenellaceae > CAJGBR01. Next base: position 903 of record JAZOQL010000210.1, read on the forward strand.
GTCAGCAATGCCGAGTCTATTCTCACAGCAACAATCAGCAAACTGCGACTGAAGCGCGAAGCTGCGGTTCATATCCGCCATTGCTCTTGCGTTGTCGGCGATTTCAGCCTGCGCAAATCCATTAGCAATGCTTGCGTTTACGCCTGCAAAGCCGTTGCAAAGCTGTGTGCTGATGCCGAATACGTTGTCGCGGATGCTTGTGATGTTGTCATTCATAAGCTGATTCTGAAATCCCTCGCTCGTGAGGTTAGCCTGATTCATCCACGGATAGATGCCGTCACCGCCGAAGCCGTTGCCGCCCCATCCGTTATTGCCCCAACCAAGAAGCAGGAGCAGAATAATCCAAGCCCAATCTCCGCCGAAGCTGAAGCCATTTCCGCCGCCACCGTACATAGGTGTTACTGGCATTGTGAACGGGCTACCGCCGTTTTCTTCCATAAGTGCCATAGATAATTCTCCTTTCGGTTATAGATTTTATTTATGCTAACGCCTATGCGCACTTGGCGTGAACATACCTTGAAGTTGCTGTGCCTGACGCACGGCATTGTCGTATGCGGACTGCGTTATCTTGCCGCTGTCCATCATCTGTTTTATTATTGCGTTCGGGTCTGCGCCCTCGCCATAACGCTGTTTGAGTTGCGTTATCATCTGCATCAGGTTGTTAGGATTCATTTCTTCTCCTTTCCGAGCGACTTTTTAATCTCGTCAATTTCCTTTTTAAGCTGGTCGAAGTCCGCTTCTGTGGCGTAGTTAACTGTTGCCTTTGGTTCGCTACCTCTAATAGAGTAGTCAAGAGTCCTGATGCTTGGCATACCAGTAGCGTCAGCCGACTTAATGTATATCGTCTGCGCTTCAGAGTCCCACAATGTCACCGTGCTGTTAGGAGCGACAAGATAACTCTTTGCCCCTGCTTCTCCCTGCACCCATATAAGGCTCTGTGCATTTGTCTGCTGTGGCTGTTGCGGAGCGGGCTGTGTCGGATAATAAATCGGTTGCTGATAAGTCTGTGGAAAATAGTTGTAAGCCATCACTCTTTCTCCTTTCTATTCGGTTTATACCAATAAAACTGGGGCGACTCCTGCGAACTGTCCCAACTGTCATAGATGTCGCCATCCTTGCAAGTGGCAACGTGTCCGCCGAAGCCGAGAACAAAAGTACCTTGCGGGTGGTCGTCCGCAAAATCTTTTGCTGTGTAGCAGTCTGGACAGTCGTTAGGGAGCGACTCCCTATAATATCCGTTCTGTCGAAGTGTTGCTCCCCAAACGCTGTCCGAACTCGGCATATCGCCCATAGAAAAACCGTTGGCTGTCAACATCAGATATGCGCTCTCCCAATCTGTGTCAAGGGCTTTTGCTATAGCCCTGACAGCGCAGTCGCCTACTTTTCTGCCAACGGGATTTGGATTGTATTCTATATACATAATTCGCACCGTCCTTTCGCCATAATTATCGCAATAAAAAAGCACCCTTGCGATGTCGTAAGAGTGCCAGTTTAGTGCCTTATAGGTGACGGAAAATTATCTCCTGCGATTTGTAGACTATCCGCTTTATCTGTCTTGGCGACATACCAAATTCTTCGCTCAATGGCTCGAAGCAGATACCGTCAATCAGCCGTCTGCGCATTATGGCGCGATGCTTTTCGTTTAGAATCCAAGAGTCGATAGCTTCTTCGATTTCCTGCCGTGAATAATCTCTCATCGCCTAACCACCAGTTTTCTGCGGGCGGCAAGTTTGCGCAAGTCTACGGGCTTGTTGTTAATCTTTGCCCGTGTACGCTTCAGCGTTCTGCGGGGCTTGCCGTCCTTGTGTGTCATTTTAGTCGTGTTGACTTTCACTCCTGCCATTGTCTATTACTCCGCTACCGCCCATATAACTTGCATTACCCTCTTCATTGCTTTCAAGCTGTACCGTGTCGCCGATGATGTCGAACTGATTGAAGATCCACAGCCACGCCGCGTTGCTTGCGAATATAAGCGCGACCGATACCAACAAGGCTATGAGCAGACGCTTTATCGTCCGCTC
>JAZOQL010000211.1:0-1154 GCA_045656065.1 Rikenellaceae bacterium
GGAATCGGCACACTGCTGGCCGAGGGTTTGGGTGATACGATCAGAGTTTCGCTCACCGAGGCTCCCGAAGCCGAAATCCCCGTAGGCAGATTGCTGGCAGACTACATCGAATCAAAAGGCCGCAGAGCAAGAACTGCTGCAATAAAATATTCAAGCACAGAGTGCGGCAATGTCGGCGGAGACAATCTGCCCGTAGTTGTGGGCGTAGACCTGCAACCTGACGACCCGCGCCTCTCTGACGGTTCGATTTTGATTTGTCAATCGGAAAATCCACAAAAATTCATTGAGGAGTCGCGTGCAAGTGGCGACACCCGACCTGTTATACTGAAACTGAATTACAATGAAAATAATCTCGAATTGTTACAAATAAAGGCGTCGGTAGATGCTGGCGGAGTGCTGCTTGATGGTTATGCAGATGGTCTGTGGATTGAGAATTCGGGCGACATCGCAACTGAAGAACTGACCGAACTCGCACTCGAGATATTGCAAACCGTGCGCCGCCGATTCTCACATATCGAGTACATAGCCTGCCCCGGCTGCGGCAGAACACTCTTCGACCTGCAACAGACTCTGGCAAAAGTAAAGGCAGCAACGGCTCACCTCAACGGGCTGAAGATTGCCGTAATGGGCTGCATAGTGAATGGTCCGGGCGAGATGGCAGATGCCGATTTCGGCTACGTCGGAGCGGCTCCGGGCAAGGTCACCCTCTATCGCGGCACACAGGTCGTCGAGCGCAATATCCCACAAGAGGAGGCCGTAGAGCGACTGCTGGCACTGATAGAAAAACATTAGCAACATACCACCTCAACCCTATATATAATGGAGTGAATTTTGTATTAAGCGATACAAGGTTCACTTTATTATTTCGGGAGAGATGCAACGCTATGGATTCTACATTACGATACTGAAGCTCCGTCGGGCATTCGGAGTCATATTCGTATTGATGCGCAACGGGATTATCGAGTTCTTTTCGCGTACTCCCGTCGGAAAGAGATTGGCTCGCCGAGCAATAGGCCGCAATCGCACAACACCATACACCCACACCACAGCCGAGCGCATCAGAATCATCATCGAACAGCTCGGCCCGACATACATCAAGTTCGGACAAATTCTGGCAGAACGTCCCGATATAATATCCGAAAGATTCATTCAAC